>JAKOWQ010000006.1 GCA_029781465.1 Pseudomonadota bacterium | reverse complement strand
CGTCAGCGCGACCACCGCCGCGAGAGCCCGGGAAGTGCTGGGGCGCGAGACGGTGGACCTGGTGATTCTGGATCTGACCCTGCCGGGTTCCAACTGCCTGGATTTCTGCCGGGAGCTCAAGTCGGACCGCTGCACCCGGCTGATTCCCGTTCTCATTCTCACCAGCGCAGAGGGGGCCAAGAACGAGATCGCCGGCATCTCCTCGGGCGCCGACGAGTTCCTTGTCCGCCCGCTGAGTCCGGCCGTCGTCCGCGCGCGGATCCACGCCCTGCTGCGCCACAAGGCCGCGATCGATTCGCTCGAAGAGGCCGAGTCGATCCTGTTTGCGCTCGCCCGGGCGGTCGAGCAGCGCGACAAGGCCATCGGCGGGCACTGTGAGCGCCTGGCCGCCATCAGCCTGATGGTCGGAACCGAGCTCGGACTGCCGCGCCCGCAACTGCTGGCCCTGTACCGCGGCGGATTCCTGCACGATATCGGCAAAATCGCGATCCCGGATGCGATTCTGTTCAAGCCCGGCCCGCTGGACGACGCCGAATGGGCCGTAATGCGCACGCACACGATCAAGGGCGAGGAAATATGCCGCCACACGCGCACGCTCGAGGCCGTGCTGCCGATCATCCGGAGCCATCATGAGCGATGGGACGGCAGCGGCTACCCCGACGGGTTGCGCGGCGAGCAGATTCCACTTCTCGCACGCATTCTGCAGGTGGCGGACGTCTACGACGCGCTCACCTCGACGCGCCCCTACAAGCGCGCATTCTCCCCGAAGGAAGCATTCGCGGTGCTCGAGGCCGAAGCCCGGCGCGGCTGGCGCGACCGGCGGCTGGTCGCCGTGCTGCGCAAGGTGATGGAGGCCGCCGGGGCCGATGCGATGACCCGCTCGCTGGAAAACATGCGCCGCGCCCTTCTGACATAGGCGCCCTTCCTCTCAAACAAGCGCGTCTTTCGGCGACAATAAAAAAGAATGCCCCTTTCCCTGGACACCCTGGAGTGTGTTGCGCGTGAGGTAGTGGCCTGCAAGCGCTGCCCGCGGTTGATCGCCTACTGCACTCAGGTTGCAAAGACGAAAAAGAAAGCCTATCGGGACTGGGATTACTGGGGCAAGCCCGTCCCGGGGTTTGGCGATCCCCGGGCGCGGCTGCTGGTGATCGGCCTGGCCCCCGCGGCGCACGGCGGAAATCGAACGGGCCTCATTTTCACGGGGGACCGCTCGGGCGACTACCTGTTCCGCGCCCTCTACGCTGCCGGTTTTGCCTCCCAGCCGGTGAGCCGCTCCCGCGACGACGGCCTCACGCTTCGCGATGCTTACATCACGGCCGTCAATCGCTGCGCGCCGCCGGGCAACCGCCCCACTCCTGAGGAGATCCTCAACTGCCGCGAGTACCTGGAGAGGGAGTTGAACCTGCTGCCGGACTTGCGGGCCGTGGTGGCGCTGGGCCGCATCGCGTTCGATCAGTATTTAACTATCCTGCGGAACCGGGGCATCATAGAGAGTAAGGCTGGTTTCGTTTTCGCGCATGACCGGGAGCATGTTATCGCTCGCGGCCAGCCGGTTCT
>JAKOWQ010000414.1 GCA_029781465.1 Pseudomonadota bacterium | reverse complement strand
CGGAGAAACTGGAACAGTTGCTGGGCGAGTTCGCCTGGGAACGGATGGACATCCTGGCCCACCGCGAGGCCGGGCAGGCGGTGGAGCTGGCGGCATGAACGCGCCTTTCCAACCGCGCTGGACCGCGCTGCGGCAAGCGGACCTCGCCGATCCCGACGAGGCACGGCGGATCGAACGCTTTGTCGCCGATCATCCCCAGGGAACCGCTTTCCACCGGCCCGCATGGCTGAATGCGGTCGCGCGCGGCACCGGCAATCGCGCGCTTTGCCTGTTGTCAGAGCGCGGCGGGGCAATTGCCGGCTATTTGCCCCTGCTCGAGGTGCATTCTCCCTTGTTCGGGCGTGTGATGGTATCGAGCGGCTTTGGGGTCGGCGGCGGGATTGTGGCCGAAACCGATGGCATCGCCGCCGAGCTTGTTGGCGCTGCGGAAGAGCTGGCGCTGCGCCGCAGTGTTCCGACCATCGAGCTGCGCGGCGGTGTTCTGCCGCTTGATCGCGAGGGGTGGACGGTTCGGCATGACAGCCACTGCGGCTTTTCGGCTCCGCTTGAGGGCGATGACGAAGCGCAGCTGACATGGATCCCGCGCAAGCAGCGCGCCGAGGTCCGCAAGGGGCTGGCAGGCGAACTGACTGTCGAAATGGGGCGCGGCGCTGCCGACCGAGCAGCACATTACGCGGTCTATTCCGAAAGCGTGCGCAATCTGGGAACGCCGGTGTTCCCGCGCCGCCTGTTTGCCGAGGTGCTCGAAGCATTCGGTGACGATGCCGATATTCTGACCGTGCGGCACAACGGCCAACCCGTCGCCAGCGTACTGTCGCTCTATCACAAGGGCGCGGTGATGCCCTATTGGGGCGGAGGCACCTTTGCCGCACGGCGGCTGCGCGCGAATGACCGGATGTACTACGAACTGATGTGCCATGCCCGGCGGCGCGGTTGCACCAGTTTTGACTTCGGTCGCTCGAAGAGCGGCAGCGGTGCGCACGATTTCAAGAAGAACTGGGGCTTCGAGCCCGAACCGCTGGGCTATGCCAGCTGGACCGCGCCGGGAGCCGAAGCACGCGATGCCGATCCCACCAGCGAACGCCATGCGGCGCGGATCGCGCTGTGGAAGCGCTTGCCATTGCCGCTTGCCAACCTGATCGGGCCGTTCATCGCCCGGGGTCTGGGCTGAGCCTTGCCGCCATGACGGGCGAGATCCTGTTCCTGGCCCACCGCGTGCCGTTTCCGCCCAACCGCGGCGACAAGATCCGTTCGCACCATGTGCTGCGGCATCTCGCCACCCTGGCCCCGGTCCACGTTGCCTGCTTTGCAGACGACGAGGCAGATATGGCCGAAGCGGGCGAACTTGCCGCTATCGCTGCGAGCCATTGCCTGGTCCGGCGGAACAAGCCGCTGGTGCTCGCCGGGATCGAGGCCGTGCTGACGGGCAAACCGGTCAGCCTGACCGCATTTCACGACCGCCGGATCGCCGCTTACGTAAAGAAGGTTCTGGCGGAGCGCGATATCGCGGCGATCTACGTCTTTTCGGGACAGATGGGGCACTATGTCCCGGCCGATTTCGCGGGGCGGGTGATCTGCGATCTGGTTGACGTCGATTCGGCCAAGTTCGAAGCTTATGGCAGCAACGGCAAAGGACCGATGCGGTGGGTTAATGCCCGTGAGGGAAAGCTGCTCGCTGCGGAGGAAGCGCGGCTTGTCGGTCGTTCAGGCCAGACCTTGCTGATTTCCGCCGAGGAGGCCGCGCTACTGCGCGCGCGCCTCTCGCCCGAGCTGGCCTGTGGCGGAACGATCGATGTGCTGCGCAATGGCATTGATTCCGATTATTTCGATCCCGCCAGGGTCTGCCCAGAACCCAAGTTGCTCGATTTTCCGGGGCCGCGCCTGATCTTTACTGGCCAAATGGACTATCCGCCCAACGTAGCTGCCGCGACCCGTGCAATCGAGCGGATCCTGCCCGCGATCCAGAAGCGCTTTCCCGAAGCGAGCTTTCATGTTGTTGGCCGCAACCCGCCAGCGAGCCTTGTTGAGCGGAGCGGCGCCAACGGGGTTCACGTCTGGGGCGGCGTGGACGATATGCGTTGCTGGCTGGCCGGGGCCGATCTGGCGCTTGTTCCGCTCGAGATCGCGCGTGGGGTGCAGAACAAGGTGCTCGAAGCGATGGCGATGCGGCTTCCGGTGGTGTTGACCCCAGGCGCGGCGACCGGGATCGGGGGCCAGGATGCGGCGCATTTTGCCGTGGGCGAAAGCGATGCCGAACTGGCCGAGCGCTGTGTGGCGCTGCTCTCCGATAGCACCTGGGCCGGCGATCTGGGGCACGCCGCGCGCCGTTTCGTGGTCGATCGGCTGAGCTGGCCGGCGGTGCTGGCTCCGCTTGCCGCACTGACCGGCTTTTCGGAACCTGCGGCGCGCCATGTCGCCTGATCTGGCCGCCTCCTTTCCGCGCGAGCACCCTTCACGGCTCAGCCCCGCCTGGCGCGGCGCCTTGCTTCGGCTCGGCGGATGCTGGCTGGCGTTGCTTATCGCATTTCTGCCGGACTGGCTGGCGATCTTCGACCAATGGTGGAATTCATCGACTTACAACCACGAACTGCTGGTCCCGGCGATCATTGCCTGGCTGGTCTGGCTACGCGTACCGCAGCTTGCAAAACTGGAACCGCAGGGCTGGTGGCCGGGTTTGATTGCGCTCGGCGGAGCGCTGGGTCTGTGGATGCTGGGGGCGATGGCCGGGTTCAATCTTTTCCGGCAATCCGGGGCAGTGGCGATGCTGCCATCGGCGGTATTGTTGCTGCTCGGGCCGCGCGTTTCGGCGGGCCTGATCTTTCCGCTGTTCTACAGCGTATTTCTGGTTCCTTTCGGCGATGAGCTGGTTCCGCCCCTCCAGACGCTCACCGCGAAGCTGACCATCGCACTGGTCCAGGCGAGCGGAATTCCGGCCCAGATCGATGGCGTGTTTATCGACACGCCCGCTGGCCTGTTTCAGGTGGCCGAGGCTTGCTCGGGAGTGAAATTCCTGATCGCAATGGTCGCGCTTGGCGCGCTGGTTGGCAATGTCTGCTTCCGCAGCTGGAGACGGCGCATGGCCTTCATGGCGCTGTGCATCGTTGCGCCGATCGTCACCAACGGAATTCGCGCCTGGGGTACGATCTACGCGGCACAATATGTCGGTGTCGAGCGGGCAGGGGGAATCGATCACATCATCTACGGCTGGGTGTTCTTCGCGATTGTGATTGCCGCTGTGCTGGGCCTGTCCTGGCGCT
>JAKOWQ010000372.1 GCA_029781465.1 Pseudomonadota bacterium | reverse complement strand
CCTTGACAGTACATGAGCCCAATCTTGGAAACCGTGTCAGAGTTTGCAACAGAGCCCGATTTCCTGATCTGCCTGTGCCGTACCAGCGACGACCCGCGCCAGGGCCTGACCCAGATCCTGATCGACCGGCAAGAGCACGGTTATGAGGTACGCGAGATCCACAAGATCGCGCTCAACAGCCAGTCGACCGCGCAGATCTTTCTCGACGAGGTGCGCGTGCCGGTGGCCAACACCATCGGCGGCGAAGGCGGCGCGCTGAAACGCACGCTGGCGCATTTCGAGAAATCGCGAGCTTTCGTTGCAATGCAGTCGGTTGGCCTCGCCCGCCGCGCACTGGAAGAGGCGGTAGGCTATGCGAGCGAGCGACGACAGCACGGCAAGGTGATCGCCGGGCACCAGCTGATCGCGGCGATGCTGGCGGAAATGGCGACCAGGGTCGATGCTGCGCGGCTGCTGGTCCACCGCGCTGCGGAGATGTTCGACGCGGGGCTAGGCGCCGAAATGGAAGCGGCGATGGCCAAGTACTTTGCTTGCGAGGCGGCCGTTGCGATTGCCCGTAAGTCGGTGCAGATCCACGGCGGCAACGGCGTGACCCGCGACTTCCTGGTCGAGAAGCTGGCGCGCGAGGCGATCGTCTGCCCGATCCCCGAAGGCACCACCCAGATCCAGCAACTGATCATAGCCCGCGCGCTTACCGGCGTCGCGGCGTTCTGAACGAAGGAAACCAACATGCAGATTGCCGACAAGGTCGTGGTCATCACCGGCGGTGCTTCGGGCTTGGGGCTCGCTACCGCGCGCTACCTGATCGCCGAAAAGGGCGCAAAGGTGGCGCTGTTCGATCTCAATGCCGAAGCCGGCGAGGCTGCCGCAGCAGAGCTTGGCGAGCGGGCGATGTTTATCGCGACCGATGTTGCCAGCGACAGCTCGGTCCGCGCGGCGGTGGCGGCGGCGGTCGAACACTTCGGCGCGGTCCATGCCTGCATCAATTGCGCGGCGCTCCTTGG
>JAKOWQ010000350.1 GCA_029781465.1 Pseudomonadota bacterium | reverse complement strand
GGAACCCTGTGTATCGCGATTAGGCTATGATTGGGGCGGACGGGACCCCGATGGAACCTGGATCACCGAAGATCGTAAGCGGGCCCGGTGGCCCGTCCGCCTTTGACGACCCAAACCTGAACAGTTGATGGAGGCCGTTCACCGCGGACCTCGCAGCACAGGAATAGGCTCCATGATCATACACCCTGGCTTTGTTGGAATCGATGTCTCCAAATCCCACCTCGATGTTTTCGACGGGCGTATCGGCAAGCCGGAACGGTTCGACAACTCGCTTGCCGCCGCAGCCAAGCTGGCCCGGCGCTTCAAGAAGCATGGCAGTTCGGTCCTTTTCGAGGCCACCGGCCGCTACGATCAGGTTCTGCGCGAGGCGTTGAGCAAACAAGGCCTGGCCTTTGCCCGCGTCAACCCGGCAAGGGCCCGGGATTTTGCCCGCTCCATGGGAGCCCTGGCCAAGACCGATGCTCTGGATGCCCGCATGCTGGCCGCCATGGCGCAGACCCTTTCTCCAGAGTCCTTTACAGCCACCCCACCCGAACGCCAGAAGCTGGCCGCCTTGCTGCTGCGCCGCGATCAGCTGGTCGGCATGCGGGCTGAAGAAAAGACCCGGCTGGAAGCCTTGCGCGATGCAACCATGATCGAGGCTATCAACCAGCACATCGCCTTCCTCAGCGAGGACATCGGCCGCATCGAAGCCAGCATTGCCAAACTTCAAACCTCCGATGCCGGGCTGAGCAAAGCGGCATCCTTGCTGCTGTCTATTCCGGGCATCGGTCCTGTCGCAAGCACGGTGCTGCTTGCTCTCATGCCCGAACTTGGGCGGTGCTCGCCGCGGGAGATCGCCGCGCTCGCCGGCCTCGCACCTTACAATGTCGACAGCGGCGCCATGCGCGGCAAGCGCCGCATCAGGGGAGGACGGGCTCGCGTCCGCATTGCTCTCTATATGGCCGCCGTCGCCGCCAGCAGAGGAAAAACCAGGTTTGCCGCGTTCTACGCAGCCTTCATCGCACGCGGCAAACCCCCAAAGCTCGCCCTCATCGCCATGGCAAGAAAAATCCTCATCACCGCAAACGCCGTCGTGAGAGATGCCCGTCAGTACAACCCATCCTAACAAAACAGTTGCCCGCTTTCGTTCGTCCGGCTTCGGCCCTCGCGGAAGAAGCGGGGCCAAACCGGGCATCGCATCGGCATGCAAAAGCATCATTTTCGCAACGCCGAACCTTCCGCCCCCGCCAAATTGGGTTGTCGAAATTTGCGGTTTGCGGTGTCTGGCAATGGGTGTATGAGCCTGCAACGGCTCCGGGGCTTTCAGGCTCGCGGGGCCGTTTCCATGTTCGAAAGGTCTGATCGATGGCGAACGTTGCGGTGGTCGGCGCCCAGTGGGGCGACGAGGGCAAGGGCAAGCTGGTGGACTGGCTGTCGGAGCGCGCCGACGTGGTGGTGCGCTTCCAGGGCGGCCACAATGCCGGCCACACGCTGGTGATCGATGGCGTCACCTACAAGCTGTCGCTGCTGCCCTCCGGCATCGTGCGGCCCGGCAAGCTGTCGGTGATCGGCAACGGCGTGGTGATCGACCCGTGGGCGCTGATCGCCGAAATTGACAAGCTGTCATCGCAAGGCGTTGCTGTGTCACGCGAGAACCTGCGGGTCGCCGGCAATGCGACGCTGATCCTGCCGCTGCACCGCGAACTCGACCAGATGCGTGAACAGGCGGCGGGTGCGGCCAAGATCGGCACCACCGGCCGCGGCATCGGCCCGGCTTACGAGGACAAGGTCGGGCGGCGCGCCATTCGCGTCAACGATCTGAACGACTTGTCGACGCTCGGGCCGAAGATTGACCGGCTGCTGGCGCATCACAATGCGCTGCGCCGCGGACTCGGTCAGCCGGAAGTGAAGGCCGCCGAGTTACTAGCCCAGCTTGGGGAAATCGCACCGACACTGCTCGCCTATTCCGATGCGGTGTGGTCGCTGCTCGATGACGCGCGGCGCGAGGGCAAGCGCATCCTGTTCGAGGGCGCGCAAGGCATCCTGCTCGACATCGACCACGGCACCTATCCCTATGTGACATCCTCCAACACGGTGGCCGGACAGGCGGCTTCGGGCTCCGGCCTGGGGCCGTCATCGATTGGCTACGTGCTTGGCATTGCCAAGGCTTACACGACGCGGGTGGGCTCCGGCCCGTTCCCCACCGAGCAGGCGAACGAGATCGGCGAGACGATCGGGGCGCGCGGCCGCGAGTTCGGCACGGTGACGGGGCGCAAGCGGCGCTGCGGCTGGTTCGATGCGGTGCTGGTGCGGCAGGCGATCAAGACCGGCGGCATTCACGGCATCGCGCTCACCAAGCTCGATGTGCTCGACGGGTTGAAAGAAATCAAGGTCGGCGTCGGCTACAAGCTCGACGGCAAGCGCATCGACCGTTTCCCGGCGGCGGAGGAAGCGCAAGGCAGGGTCGAGCCGATCTACGAAAGCTTCGAGGGTTGGAAGGATACCACGGCGGGCGCGCGAAGTTGGGCGCAGCTGCCGGCGCAGGCCATCAAGTATGTGAAATACCTCGAGGAACTGATCGAATGCCCGGTGGCGCTGTTGTCCACCTCGCCGGAGCGCGACGACACGATCCTGATGAAGGACCCGTTCGAGGATTGATGTGCTAAGGTTGTTCCCGGGCAGGAGGAACGGCAGATGGACGCACAGCAGCTTCGCGACAAGCAGACACCGCTCAAGG
>JAKOWQ010000347.1 GCA_029781465.1 Pseudomonadota bacterium | reverse complement strand
AGCGCCCGACCAGGCCAGCGGGAACTCGATCCCGCGCTTGATCTGCTTGTCGGTGAAGTGCGAATAGAACGCATCGGCGGTCAGGGTGAACTGCGGGGTCATTTCCCACTGGAGGGTGCCCTGGAAGGCCGCGCGCTTGACCCGCGAGGAGACGCCGAACGGCTTGATCCCGCCGATTACCTTGTTCGAGCCGCTGTCGGCATAGCCCCAGGCCTCGAATTCCTCGGACTGGTAGGGATCGTCGGTATAGGCCGCCGAAAGCGCCACGCCGAACGTATCGTCGGCGAACTTGTCGGCAAAGGTGCCGGTCACGCGGAAGCCCTTGTCGCGGCTCTCGGCGTTGACCTTGCCCATATCGGCATAGGTCGCGCGCGCGCCGATCGAAAGGATGCGATTGCCGATCTCGAGCGGGCGCAGGGTCTTGATATCGACGGTGCCGACCAGCCCCTGGTTGACCAGAGAGGCCATCGGCGACTTGTAGACGTCGATCCGGCTGACGGTTTCCGAGGGGAACTGGTCAAACTCGACGTTACGCTGTTCGCCGGTCGAGGTCTGCGGGCGACCGTTCATGGTGGTCGACGACAGGTCGGGGCCAAGACCGCGGATCGCGATCGAGTTGGCGCGGCCGGCCAGGCGCTGCGAGGTCAGGCCCGGCAGACGGGCCAGCGATTCGCCGATCGAGGCATCGGGCAGCTTGCCGATGTCTTCGGCCGAAACCGATTCGACGATCGTATCGGCCTTCTTCTTGGTGTTGACCGCGCTTTCGATGCTGGCGCGGAAACCGGTGACGATGATCGTGCTGTCGGCATCGCCATCATCGGCGGCTTGTGCGAACGCGCTACCCGGAAGGGCAAGGGCGGAAACGGCGATGGCAAGCGCGGATGCGCCGATGCCACCAAAAGTCTTGGTGCGAAGTGCCACGGTGTACTCTCCCAAACCCGCCGGACGAACGAGGGCCCCGGCGCGTCGACCCGATTGCTTGCAGGTCCGGGCGTTGGGCCCGTTCCCCCCTGCATCGCCGGTCTGAATAGTGTGGTGGCATTGCCCGCAGGAAGAAGGCATACGTATACGCATAATATGCGGCACCGGCAGCTGTGGCCTTCGGGCCACTGTCTGATCCGGCAGCGAGGGACAGGGTGGATGGGACGCAAGCGCTCGAACAAGCCGACCAGCTTCGATATCGCCTATATCGCCGGGGTTTCGCAGCCCACGGTCAGCCGCGCGCTGCGCGGCTCGCGATCGGTCAGCCTCGCCACCCGCCAGCGGATCGAGGCCATCGCGCGCGAGCTCAACTACTCGGTCGACAAGAACGCCTCGTCGCTCCGTTCGCAGCGATCCAATACCATCGCGTTGCTGTTCTTCGAGGAACCGGGCCCCGAGGAAAGCACGATCAATCCGTTCTTCCTCGCCATGCTCGGTTCGATCACCCGTTCCTGCGCGAGCCGCGGGCTCGATCTGCTGATCTCGTTCCAGAAGATGGAAGACGATTGGCATGTGCGTTATCAGGACAGCCACCGCGCCGATGGGCTGATCCTGCTCGGCTATGGCGACTACACGCTTTACGAGCAGCGCCTGACCGAGCTGGTCGATCACGGAACCCATTTTGTGCGCTGGGGTTCGGTACGCGCGGACAACATTGGGCCCACCGTGGGATCGGACAATTTCGGCGCCGGACAGATGGCGGGAGAGCATCTGCTTTCGCTTGGTCGCCGGCGGATCGCCTTCCTCGGTCAGGCGGACGAGCACTACCCTGAATTCGCTGACCGCTATCGCGGGCTGTGCGCCGCGCTTGGGCAGGGCGGCATCGCGTCCGATCCCGCGCTGCAATGCGATGCCCTGAACTTCGAAGATGCGGGCAGCGATGCGGTGGAGGCACTGCTGGCGACCGGGGCGCAATTCGATGCGATCTTCGCCGCCAGCGACCTGATCGCGATCGGCGCCTTGAGGGCCCTGGCCGCAGCCGAACTGAAAGTACCCGCTGACGTCGCCATTGTCGGGTTCGACAACCAGCCCGCAGCGAGCATGAGCAACCCGCCGCTCACCACGTTGATGCAGGACCTCAAGGCGGCAGGCGAGCTGCTGGTCGAAACCCTGCTAGCCCAGATCGAGGATCGGCCGCTCGACAACCGCACCATCCCGGCTCAATTGATCGCGCGCCGCTCGACCCTCGGCTGAGCTATGTATTCGTATGCCTGTTGTCGCGGACGCGCGGGCGTGCCAGCCATGCCGCCGGGATAGGGGAAGGATTGCACCGCAATGGCAAAACCGCGCCAGGGCTGGGCCGGACTGTTCAACATCAGCTTCGGCTTCTTCGGCATTCAGATCGGCTTCGCGTTGCAAAACGCCAACATGAGCCGGATCTTCCAGTCGCTGGGGGCCGATCTCGACAAGCTGCCGGGTCTGTGGGTCGCGGCGCCCTTGACCGGTCTGCTGGTCCAGCCGGTGATCGGGCACATGAGCGACAGGACCTGGCTGGGCCGGCTCGGGCGGCTGCGCCCCTACTTCCTTGCCGGCGCAGTGCTCGCTGCTTTTGCCCTGGTGGTGATGCCGCAAAGCCCGGCAGTCTGGTTCGCCGCGGTGATGCTGTGGCTGCTCGACGCCAGTCTCAACATATCGATGGAGCCGTTCCGCGCTTTCGTCGGCGACATGCTGAGGAAGGACCAGCACGCCGCAGGCTATGCCGTGCAGACCGCCTTTATCGGCGCGGGCGCGGTTGTGGGGTCGCTTTTCCCGCCGCTGATGGAGCATTTCGGCGTGGCCAACGTCGCACCTGCCGGGCAGATCCCCGATACCGTGCGCTATGCCTTCTGGTTCGGCGGAGCGGCGCTGTTCGTTGCCGTGCTGTGGACCGTGCTGAACACCCGCGAATACTCGCCCGCAGAAATGGCCGCCTTTGGCGAGGCGCGCGGGGCCGAAAACGAAAGCAACGTGACGCTGCTGGCGCAAGGCGGCGCGGGCGGATCGTTCGGCTGGATCGCGGCCGGGCTAGGCGTGGTCGCGGCGACCAGACACTTCGGCCTGCTGCGCGATGTCTATCTGCTGGGCGGCTTGCTGGCAGCCTACGGCGTTGCCCGCCTGATCGGCGTGCAACTGGCGCGCAGCGGCAAGGGTAACTCGATGCTGGCCAACATCGTCGGCGATTTTGCCGGAATGCCCGAACTGATGAAGCGGCTGGCGCTGGTGCAGTTCTTCAGCTGGTCCGCGCTGTTCATCATGTGGATCAACACCACCCCGATCGTCGCGCAGTATTTCTTCGGTTCTGCCGATGCCGCCACAGCGGCATACCAGAGTGGGGCCAATTGGGTCGACAAGCTGTTCGCCGTCTACAACGCGGTCGCCGCGGTTGCCGCGCTGACGCTGGTGCCGTGGCTGTCGGCTCGGATCGGGCAGGTTCGCACTCACAT
>JAKOWQ010000344.1 GCA_029781465.1 Pseudomonadota bacterium | reverse complement strand
CCGGTTCGGCGCCCTTGAGATGCAGCGAATGCAGCCCGCCCGCCAGACGCAGCGGCAGGGCGTCAGCCAGCGGCGCTCCGCTCCAGCCGCGCACCGCAGCGAGCAGCGCCCCGCCCTCACCCCGCTCGATCAGATCGCGCACGGCGGCCACGATCCGCGCGGTGATCACCGCGCCCGAGGCGGTGCAATAGGCCACCTGGTTGTCGAAAGCGGCGGCAACGATTCCGGGGCCGCTCGCGTTGATATCGATGAACTGGTAGTTCTCCGCCACCGTCTTTCTCCCGCGTCCGCTATTGCAGTTGCGAAGAGGCTGCGCTTTTTTGTTGCGTCGCACAAGAGGAATCCGCGCCGCTCCTTGCCCTTTGCCGCGCTGCGCCGTAAGGGCCGCGAAGCCATGCCTACGCCGTTGACCTTCGCCGTTCCCAAGGGCCGCATTCTCGATGAAGCGCTGCCGCTGATGGCGCGCGCCGGCGTGGTGCCCGAGGCTGAATTCCACGACAAGAAATCGCGCGCGCTGTCGTTCGGCTGCGAAGATCCGGGCATGCGGATCATCCGCGTCCGCGCGTTCGATGTGGCCACCTTCGTTGCCCACGGCGCTGCTCAGGCCGGGATCGTCGGCTCCGACGTGGTCGAGGAATTCGCCTATTCCGATCTTTACGCGCCGGTCGATCTCGCCATCGGCCATTGCCGCCTGTCGATCGCCGAACCGGTCACCCAGGCAAGCGAGGGCTCGCGGGCCAGCCATCTCAGGGTCGCCAGCAAGTACCCCAACCTGACCCGCCGCCATTTCGAACGGCAGGGCATCCAGGCCGAGGTGGTCAAGCTCAACGGCGCGATGGAACTCGCACCCGGCCTTGGCCTTGCCAGCCGGATCGTCGATCTGGTTTCGACCGGACGCACGCTGAAGGACAACGGCCTGGTCGAAACCGCAACGATCCTCGAGGTTTCGGCCCGGCTGATCGTCAACCGCGCCGCCCTCAAGACCGACGAGCGGGTGGCTGCGCTGGTCGAGCGTTTCCGAGCGCTCGCAAACCAGACAAGCGCCGCCTGATGCTCAGGCTCAACTCCCGCGATCCGGGCTTTGCCCAGGCTTTCCGGCGCCTTGTCGCTGACCGGCGCGAAAGCGGCGAAAACGTCGCGCGCGATGTGGCGGTGATTCTCTCCGATGTACGCAACCGTGGCGATGCAGCGCTGGCTGAGCTGACCGCGCGCTATGATGGTCATGCACTGGACAGCGAGGATGACTGGCGGATCACGCCTCAGGCGTGCCGAGAAGCGTTCGAGGATCTCCAGCCCGATCTGCGCGCCGCGCTCGAACTGGCGGCCCAGCGGATCCGCGCCTACCATGAGGCCCAACTCCCCGCCGACCGGGACGAAACCGATGCCAGCGGCGTGCGGCTTGGCGCGCGCTGGCGCGCCGTCGATGCAGCCGGGCTTTACGTTCCGGGTGGCCGGGCGGCCTATCCCTCCTCGCTGCTGATGAACGCCATTCCCGCCAAGGTTGCCGGTGTGGAGCGGCTGGTGGTGGTCACGCCCACCCCCAAGGGGCAGGTCAATCCGCTGGTGCTCGCCGCCGCGCATCTCGCCGGCGTGGACGAAGTCTGGCGCGTAGGCGGAGCCCAGGCTGTCGCCGCACTGGCCTATGGTACGCAGCGGATCGCGCCGGTGGATGTCATTACCGGGCCGGGCAACGCCTGGGTGGCCGAAGCCAAACGCCAGCTCTACGGCGTGGTCGGCATCGACATGGTCGCCGGGCCGAGTGAGATCCTGGTGATCGCCGATGGCCGCAACGATCCGGACTGGACCGCCGCCGACCTGCTCAGCCAGGCCGAACACGATCCTGCCGCGCAATCGATCCTGATCACCGACGATGCCCTGTTCGCCGATACCGTGGCCGACCGGATCGGAGTGGAACTGGCCATGCTCCCTACCGCGCGGGTGGCAAGCGAAAGCTGGAACAGCCACGGCACGATCATCGAGGTCGCCAACCTTGACGAGGCCCCGGCCCTGGCCAACGCCCTCGCCGCCGAACACGTGCAACTGGCGGTGGAAGATCCCGAACCGCTGCTTGGCGCGATCCGCCATGCCGGTTCGGTGTTCCTTGGCCGGATGACCCCGGAGGCGATCGGCGACTATGTTGCGGGGCCCAACCATGTGCTCCCCACCGGGCGCAGGGCGCGATTTTCTTCTGGGCTTTCGGTGCTGGACTTCATGAAGCGTACCAGTTTCATCCAGCTTGACGAGGCGTCCCTCAAGCTGCTTGGTCCGGCCGCGATCGCGCTGGCCGAAGCCGAGGGCCTGCCCGCCCACGCCCGCTCGATCGAAACGAGGCTCGGAATATGAAAGCCAGCTCCCAGGCCCGCGCCGCCGCGCGCCTTGCCGCCGTCCAGGCGCTATACCAGCGTGAGATGGAAGGCACCCCAATGGCGCAGCTGCTCGACGAGTTCCATCGCCACCGCCTGGGCGCGGAGATCGAGGGCGATCAGTATGCCGAGGCCGAAACCGCGTTCTTCGACGCGGTGGTGCAAGGCGTCGATGCGCGCTGCGACGAGATCGACACGCTGCTTGAAGGACGTCTGGCGGAAGGCTGGAAGCTCGACCGGCTCGACAAGACCATGCTCCAGGTGCTGCGCGCGGGTGCATGGGAACTGCTGGCCCGCGCCGATGTCCCCACCGCCGCCGCGATCAGCGAATATGTCGATGTCGCCCACGCCTTCTTCGAGCCGCGCGAGGCCAAATTCGTCAACGGCGTGCTCGATGGTGTGGCAAAGGTGGTGCGAAGCTGACCGACGAACTCGCCTTCGTCGAGGCGCTGCGCGCATTGGCGTGGAACCCGGCGGCACGCAATCTCGATGACGATTGCGCCGTGCTCGAGATCGGCGATACGGCGCTGGTCATCACCCACGATGCGATGGCCGAGGGGCTGCACTTTCTTCCCGATCAGGACCCGGCCGATGTCGCCTGGAAGCTGGTCGCCAGCAATGTTTCGGACCTTGCCGCCAAAGGGGCCGATCCGCTGGGCGTGGTCCTGGGCTATCAGCTTGGCCGCGACGACCTGCGCTTTCTCGGCGGCCTCAGGGAGGCGCTTGACGCCTTCGGGCTGATCCTGCTGGGCGGCGACACGATCGGCTCAACCGGTGCGCAGGTACTTGGCCTGACAGCGATCGGTCTGGCTACCCATCGCCCGGTGCCCTCGCGCGCGGGGGCAAAACCCGGCGACACGCTGTGGATCACCGGGCCGGTCGGTGCGGCGATGATGGGGCTTGAAGCCTTGCAGGCGGGTACGGGTGACAGCAGTGCCTATCGGCGGCCGCGTGCGCTTGTCGGCGAGGGCATGGTCCTTGCCCCGCATGTTTCGGCGATCATGGACATTTCCGACGGGGTGCTGCTCGATGCGGCGCGGATGGCCCGGGCCAGCGGCGTGACACTGGCCATCGAAAGCGAGGCCGTCCCGCTGGCGGCTCCGGGGGAACGGCGCGACGAGGCGCTGCGCTGGGGCGAGGACTACCAGCTGCTGTTCACACTGCCCCCCGGCGCCACCCCGCCGATCGAAGCCAGCCGCATCGGCATGGCCCACAAGGCAGGCACCGCGCCGATCCTTCTCGATGACGTCCCGCTAAGCGAAGCGGACGGTATTGGCTACCGCCATAGCTAGCGAAATTCGGGAGAATTGCGGCATTGGGGCTTGCGCGGCGCGCGGCTTCGTTTTAGCGCCGGTGGGCTAGTGGCCTCGCATGTGCGAGGCCCTTTGCTATACGCAACCAAAAGAGGGGGAGCGTTCCGTGGACCTAGTCACGATCGCAATTATCCTGGGACTTCTGGCCGTGGTTTACGGCTTCGTCACCAGCCGCCAGGTGCTTGGAAGCCCGGCGGGCAATGAAAAGATGCAGGAAATCGCCGCCGCGATCCAGGAAGGCGCGCAAGCCTATCTGAAGCGCCAGTACACCACCATCGGCATCGTCGGCGTTGTCGTCGCGGTGATCATCTACGCCACTCTGGGTGACGTTTCGGCGGTCGGTTTCGTGCTCGGCGCGGTGCTTTCGGGCGCTGCCGGGTTCATCGGCATGAACGTTTCGGTGCGCTCGAACGTGCGCACCGCCGCTGCGGCGCAGACCGGGCTCCAGGAAGGCCTGACCCTGGCGTTCCGCGCCGGTGCGATCACCGGCATGCTGGTGGCCGGGCTCGCGCTGCTCGCGATCGCGGTGTTCTTCTGGTACCTGACCGGCCCGGCCGGTCATGCCGCGAACGACCGTATCGTGGTGACCGCGCTGACCGCGCTGGCGCTCGGCGCCTCGCTGGTTTCGATCTTTGCGCGTCTGGGTGGGGGTATCTTCACCAAGGCCGCCGACGTCGGCGCCGATCTGGTCGGCAAGGTCGAAGCGGGCATCCCCGAGGACGATCCACGCAACCCGGCGGTGATCGCCGACAACGTGGGCGACAACGTGGGTGACTGCGCCGGCATGGCCGCCGACCTGTTCGAAACCTATGTCGTCACCGTCGGTGCCACCATGGTCCTCACCGCGTTGCTGGTGAAGGGCGTGGCGGATCTGATGCCGCTGATGAGCCTGCCGTTGCTGATCGGCGGCGTGTGCATCGTCACCTCGGTGATCGGCACCTATTTCGTCCGCCTGGGCAAGTCGAACAACATCATGGGCGCGATGTACAAGGGCTTCATCGTCACCGCGGTGCTTTCGATCCCCGCGATCCTGTGGGCGATGCGCACGGCGCTGGGCGACATGACCCAGCGGATCGGCGATTCCACCTTCACCGGCGAAGCGCTGTTCTATTGCGCGCTGCTGGGCCTGGTCATCACCGGGCTGATCATCTGGATCACCGAATACTACACCGGCACCAACTATCGCCCGGTGAAGTCGATCGCCAAGGCCTCTGTCACCGGCCACGGCACCAACGTGATCCAAGGTCTGGCGATCTCGCTTGAGGCGACCGCCCTGCCCACTATCGTGATCGTTGCCGGCATCATCATCGCCTTCAAGCTCGCCGGTCTGATCGGGATCGCCTATGCGGCCACCTCGATGCTGGCGCTGGCCGGCATGGTCGTCGCGCTCGACGCCTATGGCCCGGTTACCGACAATGCCGGGGGCATCGCCGAAATGGCCGGGCTCGACGATTCGGTCCGTGAAAAGACCGACGCGCTCGATGCCGTGGGCAACACCACCAAGGCTGTCACCAAGGGCTATGCCATCGGTTCGGCCGGGCTGGCCGCGCTGGTTCTGTTCGCGGCCTATACCACCGACCTCCGGGAGTTCTTCCCGGACCTCAAGGTCGATTTCAGCCTTGAGAATCCCTACGTGATCGTTGGCCTGCTGCTCGGCGCGCTGCTCCCGTACCTGTTCGGTGCGATGGGCATGACCGCCGTGGGCCGCGCCGCCGGCGACGTGGTGGTCGATGTGCGCGAGCAGTTCAAGGAAAAGCCTGGCATCATGGATTACAGCCAGAAGCCCGACTATGCCCGCACTGTCGATCTGGTGACCAAGGCGGCGATCAAGGAAATGATCATCCCCTCGCTGCTGCCGGTGCTGGCTCCGATCGTGGTCTACTTCGTGATTGGCGCGGTCGCGGGCAGCGACAACGGCTTTGCCGCGCTCGGTGCGCTGCTGCTGGGCGTGATCGTCGGCGGGCTGTTTGTCGCGCTGTCGATGACCTCGGGCGGCGGCGCCTGGGACAACGCCAAGAAGTACATCGAGGACGGCAACCACGGCGGCAAGGGCAGCGATGCCCACAAGGCTGCGGTGACCGGCGATACCGTTGGCGATCCCTACAAGGATACCGCCGGCCCCGCCGTCAATCCGATGATCAAGATCACCAACATTGTCGCGCTGCTGCTGCTCGCGGCGCTGGCGGGCGCGCACTGAGCGCACTCGCCTTGCGGTGAAGCAAGCCCCGTCCGGAGCGATCCGGGCGGGGTTTTGCTTTGTGCGCAGCGCCTTGCCCTAACCAACGTTAGGCATTCCTTGGCAAATCGGCGTTAAGCATCGATCGAACCGCGCTACTGCGGAGCGAAGGGAATGCGATGACCAGCCAAGCCGCGCTTGCACCGCGCAGCGAGGAACGGCGCCACGCCGCGCCATCGCTCGCGCCTGGCTCGCGGGTCCGCGCAACCGACTGGGCCGGGATGGAAAACCCCGAAGCGCGCCTCGCCTGGGATGCCCTCGCCGCCTGCGCTGCCGAGCCCAATCCCTTTCACGAAAGCTGGTACCTGCTCCCGGCGTTGCGCGCGCTCGATCCCGACCATTCGGTTCGGCTACTGCGCTTCGAACACGATGGCGAGCTGGCCGGAATCCTGCCGCTGCGGCGCGAACCGCGCTATTATCGCTGGCCGATCCCGCAATGGTGCAACTGGATCCACGGCAACTGCTTTCTTGGCGCGCCGCTGATCGCTGCCGGGCTTGAGCGCCAGTTCTGGCGCGCGCTGTTCGCCTGGGCCGATCGCCACGCCGGGGCGGGTCTGTTCCTTCACCTTGCCCAGCTGCCGCTCGATGGCCCGCTGGCCGAGGCCTTGCAGGCGGTGCTGGCAGAACAAGGGCGGCTGGCAGGGCTGGTCCACCGCGAGGATCGCGCCATGCTCGCCTCGCCGCTCGATCCGCAGGCCTATTTCGAGGACTCGCTTTCGGGCAAGAAGCGCAAGGAACTGCGCCGCCAGCACAACCGCCTTGCCGAACTGGGCGACGTGGCGTTCGAGCGCCGCAGCGACGATGCCCACCTCGCCCGCTGGATCGAGGATTTCCTCGCGCTCGAGCATTCGGGCTGGAAAGGCACCGCCGGCTCCGCCCTCGCCTCGCACCAGGCCACCACCGCGCTGTTCCGCGAGGCGCTGCATGGAGCGGTCAGCCACGGGCGGCTCGAACGGCTGGCGATCACGCTCGATGGCGAGCCGATCGCGATGCTCGCCAACTTCATCACCCCGCCCGGCGCCTATTCGTTCAAGACCGCGTTCGACGAGCGCTATGCCCGCTATTCGCCAGGAGTGCTGCTCCAGCGTGAGAACCTGGCGCTGCTCGATCATCCGGAGGTTCGCTGGTGCGACAGTTGCGCAGCCGCCGACCACCCGATGATCGACCACATCTGGCGCGAACGCCGCCCGGTCGGCCGCTGGTCGATCGCGATCGGCGGCGCGGCGCGGCGGGCGGTGTTTTCCGCCTTGCTCAAGGCCGAGCAGCGCCGCGCCGGGTAGGTTGCGCTTCAAGACCCATTGACGCCGCCCGCGCCGCGCCGCAAAGGCCGTGGCGATGGATAGCGAACACACCCCCGAGCAGCTCGTCGCCGGTCTTCTCAAGCTGCTTGAGGTCAAGCCGCAGGGCGACGACCATTTCATCGGCCGCAAGAAGCTCGGCGGAGTTGGCCGGGTGTTCGGCGGACAGGTGATCGCCCAGGCGCTCCACGCCGCCGAAGCGACGGTCGACCCTGAGCGTCCGGCGCATTCGCTGCACTGCTATTTCCTGCGCGGCGGAAGCGAGGATTTCGAGACCGACTACGCGGTGGCGCGCGATTTCGATGGCGGCAGCTTTTCCAACCGCCGGGTCGTCGCCAGCCAGCAGGGCCGCCCGATCCTCAATCTCACCGCCAGCTTCCAGCGCCGCGAAGAAGGGCTGCACCACACCGATGCGGCCATGCCCGATGTTCCCGATCCCGAAGAGCTCGAGCCCGAGGCCGAGGTGCGCCGCCGCTTTGCCGAGCAGGCGCGGCCCGAGGCGCGCCATCACTTCCTTTCGCCCCGCCCGGTCGAGATGCGCGCGGTCGAGGGGCGGCACTGGATGAACCCCCAGCCGGCCCCGCCGCGCAGCCATTCCTGGTTCCGCGCCGTGGCACCGCTGCCCGATGACAGCCGAGTCCACCGCGCGATCCTCGCCTATGCCAGCGACATGAGCCTGCTGGGCACTTGCATGCTGCCCCACGGCCTGAGCTGGGCGCGCGGCGAGGTCATCAGCGCCAGCCTAGACCATGCGGTGTGGTTTCACGAACCGTTCCGTTGCGACGAATGGCTGCTCTATGCCACCGATGCCCCGTGGAGCGGCGGCGGCCGCGGCTTCAACCGTGGCCGGATCTTCACCCGCGACGGGCGGCTGGTCGCCAGCGTGGCGCAGGAAGGGATGATCCGCCGGGTCGTGCCCAAGCAATAACCGGGAGAGGAAACATGCGGATCCGCACAATCGTTCTCGGCGCACTCGGCGCCGCGCTGGTCGCCGGGGGCGGCTGGTATGCCAGTCTCGACAAGGAGACCCGCGGCTTGCTCGCCGCGATGCCCACGGACCGCGATGTGCTGATGTGGAGCCAGGACCAGCGCAACGCCGCCTTCCGCGCGATGGACCGCCTGCCGGTGCTGGCCAATGCGCACACCATAGCCGCCTCTCCCCACCCCTTGGCGCTGCCCGAAGGCAAGCCGCTCGCGATCGACGGGGTCGATCAGTATATGGCGGGCCAGCACACCGCCGGTCTGGTGATCGTACAGGACGGCAAGATCCGGTTCGAACGCTACGGCCAGGGTTTCGACGCACAAGGCCGCTGGACCAGCTTCTCGGTCGCCAAATCGTTCACATCGACGCTTGTCGGCGCGGCGATCCAGGATGGTCATATCAAGAGCCTGGAAGACAAGGTCAGCCAGTACGTCCCGGACCTCAAGGGTTCTGCCTATGACGACGTTTCGATTCGCCAGCTTCTGACCATGAGCTCGGGCGTGGCCTGGAACGAGGACTACGAGGATCCCAACTCCGATGTGGCCCGGTTCAACAATGCCAAGCCCGATCCGGGCATCGACGCCACTGTCAGCTATATGCGCAAG
>JAKOWQ010000337.1 GCA_029781465.1 Pseudomonadota bacterium | reverse complement strand
GCTTGAGTGCAAGCCTGAGGTTGAAGGCAAAGGACTTGCCGTTCTGCGCACCCTGAGTGACGAAGGCGGGCGCGCGCGCGCCCTGTGGCAGCTCAGCCGGGGCACTGGCAGGCAGGGCGAAGGCAGCGAGCGTTGCGGCGACCAGGAATGTCTTGCGGATCATCGCGCAATATTGCGCCTGGCCGACCGGGCTGTCCAGCTATTGAATGGTGACGCTGTTGTCACTCGCCAATGTCGGTGTGGCAGTCGGGGTTGCGCTTGCCGCGTTTTCCCGCGCGGTCGCCCCCTTGCGCGCGGCCGCGATCAACGCGTCGCGCTGCTGGGCAAGCGCCCCGCCAATCCCGCGCTTCGGTTCGGCATCGGCCTTGAAGGCTTCCCAGATGACTGCCGACTTGGGATCGGTTGTCGGTGTCCCATCAGCAACGCGCTTCCCGCTGACCCGGTCGATCTTGATCATGAACACATCCGATGGCGCCACGAACGGGCGGTGATCCCAGCGGTTGCGGGTCGCCTGGACGAGCTGCTTGAAAATCGGCGCTGCCATCGTCCCGCCCTGGGCATAGCCGCCCAGCGAGCGCGGCTGATCGAACCCGAGATAGACCACGCCAACCATGTTCTGCGATCCCCCGGCAAACCACACATTGGTTGGACCGGAAGTTGTCCCGGTCTTGCCGAACAGCGGCAGGCCAAGATCGCGCAGCACCACGGCGGTACCACGGGTGACCACGCCCTCAAGCATATGGACCACCTGGTAGGCAGTGCGCGGATCCATCACCTGCTTGCCGCGCGCGGCAAGGCGCGGCATCGGCTTGCCATCCCATTCGGCCATGTTGCACTTGTCACAGCGGCGGGTATCGGCACGCCAGATCACCTTGCCGTTGCGGTCCTGAACGTAGTCGATCAGGGTCTGGGCATATTGAACCCCATTGTTGGCGAGCGCCGAATAGGCATTGGCCATCCTGGCCACCGTGGTTTCACCGGCACCGAGTGCGTAGGACAGATAGGGCGGATATTTGCCAATCCCGACCCGGTCGATCTGCTGCGAAACGCGCTCCATCCCGGTATCGTTGGCGATATGCACGGTCATCAGGTTGCGAGACTGTTCAAGTCCCCAGCGCATCGTATGGGTGCCGCCAGCGCCGCGCATGTCGAAGTTGCGGAAGCACTTCTGGCCAAGCTGCGCACCCTGGTAAACGCAGAACGGTCCATCGACCACCTCGCTGGCCGGGGTCATGCCATAATCGAGCGCAGTCCCGTAAACGAATGGCTTGATCGTCGAACCCGGCTGGCGTTCGGCCTGAGTAGCGCGATTGAAGCTGCCCAGTCCGGCATCGAAACCGCCCTGCATCGCGTAGACACGCCCGCTGCGCGGATCCTCGACCACCATCCCGCCCGACACCTCGGGAACGCTGCGAACCGCCCAGGCATTGCCGGCGGGCGCGGCCGTAATCACGTCTCCCGCCTTGAGCCTGTCGGGGAGGCCGGTGAGCGGGAACTGCGATCCATCCGCAAAACCGATCTGCGCGCTGCTTCCGCTGCGTGACAGCACCAGCCCAACCCGCCAATCCTGGTAGCTCACACTCTTGCCAAGCAGCGCCAGTTGGCCCTGCCAGCGATCGGCGTCGATTTCCACGTGATCGATCGGACCCGACCAGGGGTGACCGCTTGCATAGCGCACCAACCCGGCGCGCAGCGCATCCTGCGTCGCCTTCTGGATCTGCGGATCGAGCGAGGTGCGCACCCACAGCCCACCGGCATAAACGCTGTTCGGACCGTTCTCGGCGGTTTCGCCATACTTTGCGATCAAATCGCGGCGGACTTCCTCGACGAAGTAGCCCACCGAAGGATCATAGGCCTCTGCGCGGCGCGAAACGATTCCGAGCGGCTGCGCCTTCGCTTGCGCCGCCTGATCCTGATTGATCGCGCCGTTGCGCACCATCTGATCGATAACCCAGTTGCGACGCTCGATCGCCTGGTCCGCGAATTTCGCCCGTCCATACTTTTCCGGCGCCTTGGGCAGGATCGCAAGGAATGCCGATTCCGCCAGGGTCAGATCGCCGACGTCCTTGCCGAAATAGGCCCGGGCTGCCGCCTGGACCCCGAAGCTCTGCCGCCCAAGCGGGATTTCGTTGAGATAGAGCTCAAGGATCTGCTCCTTGCGCAACACGCTTTCGATGCGGCGTGCGACGATCATTTCCTTAAACTTGCGGGTAACCGAATATTCGTCGCCGACCAGAATGTTCTTGGCGACCTGCTGGGTGATCGTCGATCCACCCTTGGCGCGGGTTCCCGAACCGAACTTGGTGACATAATCGATCACGGCGCCGGCAAGCCCGGGATAGTCGATCCCGCCATGGCTCCAGAAAGTGCGGTCCTCGGCAGAGATAAACGCGTTCTTCAGCTGCTCGGGGAAATCGACGTAACGCAATTGAACCCGCCGCTCGCGTGCGTAGGAATAGACGATCTCACCATTCGCGCCGCGCACCATGGTCGGCAGCGGCGGCTGATAGGTCAGCAGACTTTCCGCCGAGGGAAGATTGCGGGTGACGGCTACCCACAGCAAGACATTGAACAGGGCCAGAGCCCCCAGCGCGTAGCCCGCCCGGCGAAACCACTTGCTGGTCTGCCATTGCTGGCGCGCCCATAGCCCGATCGGATGCCCCGAAAGAAGATCGCGCACCCGCCCGAGCAGACCGGTGGCCTCGCGGCGGATACGCAGGCGGATCGTTTCTGGTTCGCCGTCTTCGGACATCGCGGTGTCCCTAGCACCAAGTCAGGGCGCTATACCAGCCGGGAATGGCGGGCAAAGAAGGCCCGGATCGCATCGCCAACCACGGTCGCAAAGTCCTGCCTCCCCTGCGCCGAGGTCAAGCGCGCCTCATCGCCGGGATTGTTGATATAACCGCTCTCAAACAGCACAGAAGGCAAGTCAGGTGCCTTCAGCACCGCGAAAGCCGCCGATTGCCCTGTCTTTTCCCGAAACGGCATGCGACCAAGCCCCTCGCGCAGGATCAGGGCGCCGAATTCCTCCGATTTCGCCTGTGTCTCGCGCTGGGAGAGATCGACCAGGATCGCGCTGACCTCGTCGCTCTGGTCGCGGACATGGACGCCGTTGATCACATCGACCGCATTCTCCCGCGCGGCAATCTTTTCCGCAGCCTGGTTCGAACCCTTGGCCGAGAGCGTGTAGACCGTTGCCCCAAGGGCACCGTTGGCTTCTTCCGTGCTGTCGGCATGGATCGAGATGAACAGGTCCGCGCCGAGCCGCCTGGCGATCGCCGAACGCTCGCCCAGGACGATATAGCGATCTTCATCGCGGGTCAGCGCCACGCGCACACCGCCCTTGCGCAGCAAATCGTCGCGCAGAGCCAGGGCCAGCGAAAGCGTCAGATCTTTTTCGCGCAGTGTGCCCCGCCCCGCCCCCGGATCCTTGCCGCCATGCCCGGCATCGATCACCACCAGCGGGCGGCTTGAATCGAGCGGCCCCTGGATCTGCGGCAGCCCCGCGCGCTCATCCTCCCCGGGCAGGTCGACCTTGACGACATAATCGTAGCCCCGCCCCGGGGCACCGAAAGTCCGGTCCGCCGCCACCATCGCGGCAAATACCGCAAGCGGCATCAAAACTATTGCAACGATTGCCATGATACGGCGCATGGCGAAGTGACTAGAGTCTCCCGCGGCAAGGTGCAATCGCTTGCCGCACTCACGATGCGATGCTAGTCACCCGCAACTCCGGGGCATGGATGATCCCGATCTTGGCCAATCGGCGCCTTGCAACGGCAAGGAACCGTCCATATCTGTGCCAGGATCGGAAGAAGCGCAGCGCCGGAGAAGGGATCCGGGCGCGTCGTCCGGTTCGAACAGGTTGATGCCGAAAATGAAAAGCCTTTTGCCGTTCCAGATGCCGCAGGCCCGCAGGGCTTCGGCTGTGGACATGGCTTGGCATGCGCGCATGGTTTCACCGCGCCTTTTCCTTTCAGCAGACACGCACCACGCCGCCGGATCGCAAGGTCGGTCCGGCATTCATGTATCAGCCGCAAGCGACCGGACCGACAGACCGGACGGGCGCGGCCATTCCGCCAACTATCGCGCCCTTTCCTTGGCCGCCCCACCGGGGTCCGGCCGGATGAGGCGCGCACGGAGAATTTTCAATGTCTATGCGCATGCTAATCGATGCGCGCCACCCGGAAGAAACAAGGGTGGCGGTACTCAAGGGCAATCGGATTGAAGAGTTCGACTTTGAATCTGCCGAACACAAGCAGATCAAGGGGAATATCTATCTTGCCAAGGTGACCCGCGTCGAACCGTCGCTGCAGGCGGCCTTTGTCGATTTCGGTGGCAACCGGCACGGTTTCCTCGCCTTCAGCGAAATCCACCCTGACTATTACCAGATTCCCAAGGAGGACCGTGAGGCCCTGCTGGCCGAAGAAGCCGCCCATGCCGAGGAAGAGGCCGCGCTGCGCGCCATCGCCGAGGGTGAGGAAGACTTCGTCGGAGACGACGAACTGGGCGAGAGCTTCGCCGACGAGTTGGCCGGCACCAGCCACGAACACCATCACGACGAAGCCGATTTCGGCGGCGTGACCGAAGTCGACACCTCGGAAAAGGACGAGGTTGCGACGATCGAGGACGGCCACGTCGAAAACGGATTCGAGAACGGTGAGGACGAAGCCGAGGAAGAGGCCGAATCGAGCGAGGATCGCCCGCGCCGTGGCCGTCGCCGTCAGGGGCGCGGCAAGGCCAAGGAAGCCGATGAACTGCGCGCCAAGCGCATGGCGCTGCGCCGCCGCTACAAGATCCAGGACGTCATCCAGCGCCGCCAGGTGCTGCTGGTCCAGGTGGTCAAGGAAGAGCGCGGCAACAAGGGCGCGGCGCTGACCACCTATCTCAGCCTGGCGGGCCGCTACTGCGTGCTGATGCCCAATTCGAGCCATGGCGGCGGGATCAGCCGCAAGATCAGCTCCGCCTCGGATCGCAAGCGGCTCAAGTCGGTCATTGCCGAACTCGATCTGCCCAAGTCGATGGGCTGTATTGTCCGCACCGCCGGCCTCTCGCGCACCAAGACCGAGATCAAGCGCGATTTCGATTACCTTGCCCGCCTGTGGGACGGCATCCGCGAAACCACGCTCAAGAGCACGGCACCAACCCTGATCCATTCGGACAGCGATCTGATCAAACGCGCGATCCGCGACATCTACAACCGCGACATCGACGAGGTCGTGGTCGAAGGCGAACATGGCTACCGCGCCGCGCGCGATTTCATGAAGCTGTTGATGCCCAGCCACGCCAAGCGGGTGAAGGCCTATTCCGATCCGGTGCCGCTGTTCCAGCGCTATGGCGCCGAGGATCAGCTGACCGCGATGTA
Organism: Pseudomonadota bacterium; assembly: GCA_029781465.1. Taxonomy (GTDB): domain Bacteria; phylum Pseudomonadota; class Alphaproteobacteria; order Sphingomonadales; family Sphingomonadaceae; genus Novosphingobium. The sequence continues at coordinate 8,178 of JAKOWQ010000337.1, read as the reverse complement.
CGATCCCGAAGTCCAGCTCAAGAGCGGGGGCTACATCGTCATCAACCCGACCGAGGCACTGGTTTCGATCGACATCAACTCGGGCCGTTCGACCAAGGAACACGGGATCGAGGCAACCGCGCTTAACACCAACCTTGAGGCGGCGCGCGAAATTGCCCGCCAGCTGCGCCTGCGCGACATGGCCGGGCTGGTGGTGATCGACTTCATCGACATGGAATACAATTCCAACGTCCGTAAGGTCGAAAAGGCGATGAAGGACGCGCTCAAGAACGATCGGGCGCGGATCCAGGTCGGACGGATTTCCAGCTTCGGCCTGATGGAAATGAGCCGCCAGCGGCTGCGCACCGGCGTTCTGGAGGCCACCACCCGCGGCTGCCCGCACTGCGACGGCACCGGGCTGGTCCGCACCGCGTCGAGCGCAGGGCTGTCCGCTTTGCGCCTGATCGAGGACGAGGCAGCCAAGGGCAAGGGCTCGGTCATCTCGCTCTATGCGAGCACGGAGGCTGCGGTCTATCTGCTCAACGCCAAGCGCGCCGATCTTGCCGAGATCGAGGAGCGCTATGGCGTGCGGGTCGAAGTCCTGCCCGAAGGCGAGAACGAAGGCGCCAAGATGCGCGTGGTCTCCTCGGGGCCACGCCCCGAATTCGTGCCCCGCTTCGAACCGATCGCGATCGAGGAAGACGACGAGCCGGAAATCGAGGACGATTACGGCGATGAGGGCGATGAGGCCTCCGAGCGTGGCGGCGACGATGGCGAAGGCCGTTCCAAGCGCCGCCGCAAGCGTCGCCGCCGCGGTGGTCGCGGACGCGATGACGAGCGCACACCCTCCGACGGCGAAGCAGCGGCAGAAGCGGGCGAAGGCGCCGAAGCCGATGAGGACGTGGAAGAGCGCGGTGAGGGCGAGGACGGCGATGCTCCGCGCAAGAAGCGCCGCCGGGGCCGTCGCCGTCGAGGCGGTCGTGGTCGCGGTGACGGTGAGGCTGTGAGCGAAGACGCCGAAACCGCCGATCAAGGCGAAGAAGCCGAAGAAGCCGAAGTCTCAGGCGAAGAACCGGCCATCGAAGAAGCACCGGCGAAGCCCAAGCGGACCCGGCGCAAGAAGGCCGAAACGGAACCGGTAGCCGAAGAAGCGGTCGCCGAGCCTGAGCCGACCGAGGAAGCCCCCGTCGAGGAGGCTCCGGCCAAGCCCAAGCGCACCCGCAAGAAGAAGGCCGAGACCGAGGCACCCGTCGAAGCACCCGCCGCCGAACCGGAACCGGAACCGGAACCAGTGGCGGAAGAAGCCCCGGCAAAGCCCAAGCGGGCTCCGCGCAAGAAGAAGGTGGAAGCGACCGAGGCCATTGCCGTAACTGCCGAAGAACCCGCCGAGGAGGCTCCTCGCGAAGGTTCCCAGCGGCGCGGCTGGTGGCAGCGCACCTTCGGCGAATAAAGCCTGGGCAATATGCCGCAATCCCCTGCCCACCCGGCGATGTCACCGGTACATCACCGGCCGGGCGGGGGATTTCGCAATCCTCCCGGCAGCCCGCCGCGCCGCGCGCGGCTGTGGCACTATCTCAAGTTCCTGCTGTGGGAGATGCGGACCAAGCGCCTGCCCCCGCTGCCCGATGGTCTGACCGCTGCCGAGAAACCCGATCTGGCAGCGCTGGAGGAAGGAGCGCTGGCCTGGCTGGGGCACGCCTGCTTCGCGATCCGTCTTGGCGGCAAGCTGATCCTGACCGACCCCTATCTGGGCGATGCCGCCGGGCCGATGGGTCTTGGCCCGCGCCGCTTTCTTGCCCCCGCCCTGCGCGCGCAGGAATTGCCCCAGCTCGATCTGATCGCGATCAGCCACAACCATTACGACCACCTCGATATCGCCGCGCTCAAAGCCTATCGTTGGCGTTCGGAAACCCCGGTGCTCTGCCCGCTCGGCCTGGGAGCATCCCTGCGCCGCCTCGGTTTTGCCGATGTGACCGAACTTGACTGGTGGGAGCAGCACTCCCTTGGCGACCTGACGGTAACCGCGCTTCCGGCGGTGCATTTTTCCGGCCGGGGCCTGTTCGATCGTGACCGTACCTTGTGGGCCAGCCTGGCCTTTGCCTCGCCGCGCCAGAAGGTCTGGTTCGGCGGCGATACCGGCTATGGCGCCTGCTTTCGCGAAATCGGCGAAAAGCTCGGCCCGTTCGATCTCGCGCTGGTCGGGATCGGGGCCTACACGCCCAGGATCATCATGGAAGCCAGCCATGCGACCCCGGAAGAAGCCGTCTCCATCGCCCGCGATCTTCGCGCGAAGGCGGCGGTTGGCATGCATTGGGGCAGCATCATGTTGACCCCCGAAGACCCGTTCGAGGCGCCAGGGCGCTTCCGTCGCGCGGCGCTTGAGCAGCAATTTGGCGAACAGAACGCCTGGATCATGCAGATCGGCGAAGTGCGCCGGTTCTAGAGCGGTTTCACCGCTTCGCCCCACTCCATCCACCCGGCCCAGCGCGGCGTCTTGGGTGCATAGCGTTCACCGTGGGTACCGATAGAGAAACCACCTGAGACGATTTCGCTCGAGATCGGACGGGTCAGGTGACAGCCCCCGGCGAGGCGCTTCCAGACCGGCTCGATCCGGTCTTGCCATTTCCGCACCGAAGCATCGGGCGCGCGACCATGTTCGGCAAACAGCAGCCTTCCGCCCGGCTTCAGAATGCGGCGCAGTTCGCGGATCGTCTGAGCCTGATCGCCAACCGAGCAAAGGGTAAAGGTGCAAACCACGGTGTCGAAGCTTTCATCGCCAAACGGGATATCCTCTCCGAAGCCCTGGCGGATATCGGCCCGCAATCCGCGCCGCTCTGCTTCGGCGCGCGCATATTCAAGGCCCTTGGCCGAAGGATCGAGCCCGGCATAGCCGGTCACCAGCGACGGATCGTAGAACCCCTGGTTGATGCCGCCCCCGCATCCGATCTCGAACACCGCGCCGCTCGCTAGAGGCACCACCTTTTCGCGTGCCTTGGCGATCGCCGGCGAAGAACAGGCGCATTTGATGAAGCGCGGGACGACATGTTCCTCATACCAACTGGCGATACCCATTCCCGATTCCCTCTTCCCGGCTTTGATGCGCAGGGATGATGCCACAGAACCATCCCGACGAAAGCACCATTCTCGCTTCGGCAGAGATTGCTCCTGGCCCAGAACAAGGCTAACCAGGCACGACGACCTCAATGCTGCACACCGATCCGAAATCCGCCCTGCTCCGCCAACTCACGCCCAAACAGCGCGAAGTGCTGGCCCTCGTCGCGGACAATCGCACCAGCAAGGAGATTGCCGGCCGGCTCGGCATTTCGGAATCGGCGGTCAACCAAAGGATCGAAGGCGTCCGGACCAAGCTGGGCGGGATTCCGCGTGGTGAGCTTGCCCGCCTGTTCCGGCAGGAGGACATTTCCCCGCGGTCGGGAGCCGCTTTTGGCCAGGCATGGCAAAAAATTCAGGTTCCCCGTTTGCCGTCAACCGACAAGGAAAGCGGTGTGGAAGGCATTCCTTCCGCTCCTGACGACGGGTCGCCACTGAGCCGGAAGGGAGGACGGAATGGGTCGCAGCTTTCCGCGATCATCTTTGGCCGCAACGCGGCCTGGCTCTCGCGCGAAGACCGCCCGACGGTCTTCGCGCGAGGTGACGTCATTCTTGCACTGGTGCTTGCGGGAATGACATTGGCTGCCGCGATAACCGAACTGTTCATTCCCTCGACCATTGCGGGATGAAAAATTGCGCCAGCCGCTTGCTCCCAGCGGCTTAATCGCTAGAGAAGCGCCAAAGGCGGCACCGACACCGCGCAGCGATACAGGATCACGCATGGCGAGCTTCACTCTCCCGGCCAACAGCAAGGTCAACCGCAACGGCCGGCACCACGCCGCACCGGGCGCCACGCGGGTGAGGAAGTTCACAGTCTATCGCTACGATCCGGATTCGGGCGAAAACCCGCGTTATGACACCTTCGAGATCGATCTCGACACATGCGGGCCGATGGTGCTCGACGCGCTGATCAAGATGAAGTCGGAAATGGATCCGACGCTTACTTTTCGGCGTTCATGCCGTGAGGGGATCTGCGGATCCTGCGCGATGAACATGAACGGGCGCAACGGCCTGGCCTGCACCATGGCGATCGAGGATCTGCAAGGCGATGTGCGCATCACCCCGCTACCGCACATGGAAGTGATCAAGGATCTGGTTCCCGATTTCACTCATTTCTATGCCCAGTACGCCTCGATCCGACCCTGGCTTCAGACGGTCAGCACCACGCCATCGGGCAAGGAGCGCCTGCAAAGCCCCGAACAGCGCGAGAAGCTGGACGGCCTTTACGAGTGCATCCTGTGCGCCTGCTGCTCCACCTCGTGCCCCAGCTACTGGTGGAATTCGGACAAGTTCCTGGGCCCGGCGATCCTGCTGCAAGCCTATCGCTGGCTGGCCGACAGCCGCGACGAGATGACCGGTGAGCGGCTCGACGAGCTGGAAGATCCCTTCCGGCTCTATCGCTGCCATACGATCATGAACTGCGCCAATGTCTGTCCCAAGGGCCTCAGCCCGGCGCGGGCGATTGCCGAAATCAAGAAGATGCAGGCCGAACGGCACATCTAAGTGGGCGCGACCAAGGGCTTCATCTACGAACCCGATCCAGCCAATCCGGGCTGGCATCGCTGGGAGCTGGCCGACGAAACCCGCTTCAACGCCCAGACCATGGGCAAGATGCTGGTCCGGGCCGAGGCCGATGGGCGTTGCCGTCTGCGGATGTTCCCGCAGCTCAAGCATTCCAACCTGCTCGATATGGTCCACGGCGCGGTCACGCTGGCGCTGATCGACATCTCGCTGTTCGCGGCGATGCGCACATTGCTCGAAGGCGATGCCGCCGGGTCGGTAACGCTTGAGCTCTCCAGCCAGTTCATCGGCGCGGGCAAGCTCGAGCGCCCGCTTGACGCATTGGTTGAAGTGATGCGAGAGACCCGCAAGCTGGTGTTCATGCGCGGCACCGTGGTTCAGGGTGAGGACGACAGCCACCTGGTTGCCTCGTTCTCGGGGATCGTGCGCAAGCCTTCGGGCAAATGACCAGCATCCTCGCGCGCTATGAAGAGCTGGTGGCAGCGGGCGAGCTGCAACCCGATCCCGAGCAACGCAGTGCGGCCGAGCGGCTCGAACGCCTCCAGCAGTCACTAGAGGCTCCGAAGCAATCCGGTTTCCTTGGCAAAGTATTCGGCGCCAAGCCGTCGCCCCCGCGCGGTCTTTACCTCTGGGGCGGGGTCGGACGCGGCAAATCGATGTTGATGGACCTGTTCCACGAACGCCTGACCATTCGCGAAAAGCGCCGGGTCCATTTCCATGCCTTCATGATCGAAGTCCACGCCCGCCTGCGCGAAGCGCGGAAAAATGAGAGTGGCGACCCGATCCCGCCGGTCGCCGCGGCCCTCGCCCAAGGGCTGCGGGTGCTCGCCTTCGATGAGATGGTGGTCAACAATTCCGCTGACGCAATGATCATGAGCCGCCTGTTCACCGCACTGATCGAGGGCCACGGGGTAACGGTGGTCACCACCTCCAACCGCGCGCCGTCCGAGCTCTACAAGGACGGGCTCAACCGAGAGCACTTCCTGCCCTTCATCGCTCTGATCGAGCGCGAGCTTGACGTGCTGGCGCTCAACGGCCCGGTCGACTACCGGCTGGAGCGGCTGGCGGGGATGGACACCTGGCACACCCCGCTGGGCGATGCCGCCACGGCGCAAGTGCGCGAGGCGTTTTTCCGCCTGACCGACTTTGCCCCTGAGGACAGCGCACATGTCCCCAGCGCCGAGCTCGACGTCGGCGGCGGGCGTATTCTCCACGTTCCCAAGAGCCTCAAGGGCGTGGCCGTTTTCAGCTTCAGAAAGCTGTGCGGCGAAGCGCGCGGCGCACCGGACTACCTGGCAGTCGCCCAGACCTATCACACCGTGATCCTGGTCGGCATCCCGCGCATGGGCCCGGAAAACCGCAACGAAGCCGCTCGCTTCGTTACGCTGATCGATGCGCTCTACGAACACCGGGTCAAATTGCTGGTCACTGCCGCGGCCGAGCCGGAAGAACTCTATGAAAGCGGCGACGGCCGCTTCGAATTCGACCGCACGATCAGCCGGCTCAAGGAGATGCAGAGCGAGGATTACCTCGCCGCCGGTCACGGCGAGGAATGACCGTCAGATCTCCAGTCGCGCGGTGATGCGAATGTCGCGCCCGGCAAGGGGCGCGTAGTCCTTGAGGTAGGACGCGTGCCGGCGCGCCTCGACATTGAACAGGTTGTTCGCCGAAAGCGAAATCGCCAGCGGACGCTCACGCCCCCAGGGCCGCCAGGATAGCTGAGCGTTGACCATGGTGTATCCTGCGGTCGCCGTCTCGAAAGCCGCAGTGCGGTTCTGCGGGGTTACCCGCTCTACCTCGACACCCAGATCGTATTTGGCGGATTCGGCCCGCAGTCCGCCCATCACCCGCAGCGGCGGAATACGCGGAGCCGGACCGGCACCGGCGATGGTTGCGTGGACGTAGTCTGCAAGAGCGTCAGCAGAGATCGTCCAGAGCCCTGGCCTGGCCAGAACCACCTTGCCCTGGACCTCGAAACCGTAAAGCCGGGCATCGGCCTGGCGGACCTGGTAGACTGGCAAGCCATCCTCGTAGGCGCCGGTTCGGTCCTCGTAGACGAAGTTGCCGAACCAGCTGTGGTAGAGCGAAGCCTCGAAAGAGAAATTGCTGCCGCTGCCGCGCAGGATCGCTTCAAGGCTCCAGGCAATTTCCTTTTTCAATGCGGGATTGCCAATCTCGAATGCCTCGGTCCCGGCATGCGGTCCGTCGGCAAACAGCTCTTCGGCCGCAGGCGCGCGCTCGGCGCGGGACAGGTTCAGGCCCAGCAGCCAGTCCGGGGTCAATCGGTAGCCACCGCCCAGCGACGCTGAAAATGCATCAAAGGCGACCGTTCCGTCGTAGAACTGAGGCTGCGATGGATCGGGCAGCGCACTGACCGCCGAGTGCTCCCAGCGCGCGCCTGCTTCAAGCTTCCACGGACCGGGATCGTACTGCTGGACGGTAAAGATGCCGAACTGGGAGGTGGTGTTGCGGGGCAGGAATGCCTCGTCTCCGATCACGTTGAAGCTGCGGTTGACGAACTGGAGGCCGCTCGTCCCGGTCCAGTCACCGCTTTCCGCCTGAACCAGCTCGAGCCGGCCTTCCATGCCCTGGTCGAGGAAAGTGGTTCCGATCGAACCATCCTCGCCAAGCTCGAAATGGGTGTAGTCCCCATAGGCGTAGCGGAAGGTCGCGCGATCGAGCAGGCCGCCGTCAAAAACCAGTTCAGCCTTGGCGTCGATACGGTCCTGACGGATCTGCAAGCGCGGCGCTTCCTGCCCCTGCCCCGGCAAGGTCGCCAGCCGCAAAGGAACGCCATAGAGGCTGTCGAAGTGGCTGTAGGCGACCCCGATGCTCCCACCATCGTTGATGTAGGACAGCCCCGCCCCGACCGACCAGGTCTTGCTCGCGGTATTGGGAAGCCGGCCATGAATTGCCGCGTTGGCGGCAAAGTCGATCTCGGGATCGGCATCGGGATCGGGCGGCAAAAGACTCGACGCCAAGGCCTCCGCGCGCAGCGCGCCGGTCAGCGCGTAACCGCCGATCCGCAGATCGTCGCTCCTGGCCCAACTGCCATCGGCATGGGCAACCCAGCCCCCGCCCAGCGGAACCTCGGCGGATGCGGCCAGGTTGCGCTCATCGGCGGCGGAAGCATAGCTCGCCATTGCGTTGAGATGGATCGGCTCATCGGGGACGCTGGCGGGAATGCGCTTGTCGATCACATTGACCACCCCGCCAATTGCGGCGGACCCGTAGAGCAGCGATTGCGGGCCGCGCAGCACCTCGATCCGCTCGGCGAGCAGAGGATTGACTGCCGGGGCATGGTCCACCGAAGTGTTGGAAACGTCGATCGAACCAATTCCGTTGGTCAGAACCTTGACCCGCTCACCCTGCAGACCGCGCAGCACCGGGCGCGATGCGCTGGGACCAAAAGTGGTCGCGGTTACGCCTGCGGTATGTGCCAGAGTATCGCCGATCGAAGGACGGATGGACTCAGTCAGTTGCTCCGCGCTGAGCACGGCGACGCCCGAAAGGACATCCTGGCGCGCGGTCTTGAGCGATCCGGTTACCACGATTTCTGCATCGCCG
>JAKOWQ010000336.1 GCA_029781465.1 Pseudomonadota bacterium | reverse complement strand
CCGGTTGAGGCGGTTGGACCGCGCGACGAGCCTTCAACCCGCAAGGCCGGCTCTTGCGCAGGCGCAAGGCGAACCTTGAAAGGAGTGAAGCGTGCCTGATCCGCATAGCAATAGTTCCAAACAGGTCTCGCCGCTTTCGCCTGCCGCGGCAATGCGTTGAAGTCCCCCGGCATGAAATCAGGCACGCGCCGCTTCGGGCCCTGGCGAGAGGTCTCCACGCCCTTCTGGCTGCTCGCAATCCTGCTTTGCGCGGCGTTCGCATTTGGCGGGAGCGCGCGAGCGGACGTTGCCTGGCTTGTGCTGCTGCGGCCGCTCTCGGCGCTTACGCTGGCGCTAGGATGCATCACGCTCAGTCGCAAGCAGTTCGAAGCCAACCGGTTCGTTTTGGTCATGGCCTTGCTGATCGCCGCGCTCCCCGCACTTCAGCTCGTTCCGCTACCCCCGGCGATCTGGTCAGCGCTGCCGGGACGTGATCTGATTGCACAGATCGACCTGGCGACGGGCCTGGCACCGCAGTGGCGTCCGCTGAGCATGACGCCTTTCGAGACGCGTAACGCGCTCCTGGCGCTGATGACCCCCGGGGCAGTTCTGGTGCTGGCGGTCCAGCTCAAACTCGGGGAGCATCGCCTGGCATTGCTGTTGATCGCAGCGATCGGCCTCCTCTCGGGAATGCTGGGGCTAGTCCAGCTGCTCTCGCCACAGGATTCCGCGCTCTACCTCTATCCGATCACCAACCGCGGCGGGGCGGTAGGACTCTTTGCCAACCGCAACCACCAGGCGCTGCTGCTCGCCACGCTTTTCCCGATCCTGGCCATGGCCGCCAGGTGGAACCGGCCAGAGCGGCTGCCCGTGCTACTGGCAGCCTTGTGCGCACTCGTCTTGGTGCCTTTGGTGCTGATAACCGGGTCGCGCTCGGGCCTCTTGCTCGCGGCCTTGGCCATCGCCCTCGTCGTGCCGATCGCCGGGAAGCCTGGGCGGTTCGATCTCGGGCTGCTCCGTCGGCGCGCGACTGCGCGCGCTGCCCTGGCAGTCACCGGGCTGGTGCTGGCCGCCACGACGGTTCTGCTTGGACGGGCCGCTGCCTGGAACCGCTTGTTTGAGGAAGGACCGGAAGCCGACATGCGCTGGAAGATCCTGCCAACGCTAGGCCACGAACTGGGGCGCCATGGCTTGGCTGGAACCGGGATGGGGTCGTTCGAGCGCATCTACCAGATCGACGAACCCGATACCCTGCTCGCGTCC
>JAKOWQ010000252.1 GCA_029781465.1 Pseudomonadota bacterium | reverse complement strand
GGCGCGGGTGAAGCCGAAGGCCAGCGCCCGGCGGTATTCCAGCCCCGCCTCAACCAGACCGCGCCGCCACTTGCCGTCAACCGTGTCGATCGAGATCTGCGTGCTGCGCCCGGCGCGGTAGAGATCCCAGGTGCCGAACCCGGCGGCGCGGAACGGGGCATTGGCTTCCCGCGCGCGCGACAGCAGCCGGCGGTTGACGATCGCGTGGCCGATCTCGCGCAGCAGGTTTTCGCGCCGCTTGGCCTGGGTATCGGGTTCGTCGAGCCAGGGGCCGTGGCGCGCAACCACCACCCGCTCCGATAGCGCCGGATCTATGTAGATCTCGCTTTCGCCCCCGCCGCGCTCCGCAAAGGGTCCGGCCGAAGGCTGCGGTTCAAAAGACGCCGCACGCCAGTCCGCGAAGTGGTTGCGGATCGCCGCCTCGATCGCGTCGGCGTCGAATTCGCCGATCACCACCAGCGTCGCATGTGCGGGCACGTATTCGCGCCGCCAGAACGCCTTGAGGCCCGCTGCCGTGGCCCCGGCCAGCGAGGGCGCGGTGCCGATCGGCAAGCGTCGGGAAAGGCGCGATCCGCGCTGCAGGAATTCGGTGCTGTCCTGGTAGTTGCGCAGCGAAAAGGTGTTGCGATCGCGCATTTCGGCCTGGACCACCCCGCGCTCGCGCTCGACCGCTTCGGGCGAAAAGCTGAGCTCGCCCGCGGTTTCGCGCATCAGCATCAGCGCGGTATCGAGCAGCTCGGGATCGTTCCTGGGCAGATCGAGCATGTAGGTCGTACGCTCGTATCCCGTCGAGGCATTGGTATCGGGCCCGAAGGCCAGCCCGTGGCGTTCGAGCAGCTTGACCATCTCGCCTTCGGGGACATGGGTCGAGCCGTTGAAGGCCATGTGCTCGACATAGTGGGCATAGCCGCGCTCATCCTCGCCCTCGTCGAGCGATCCGGCGGCCACCTCCAGCCGCACCACACCGGTGCCCTTTGGTGTGGCATTGCTGCGCAACACATAGCGCATCCCGTTATCGAGCTTGCCAAAGCGGAACCCCGGATCGACCGGCACGTCGCTGGTCTCGAAGGCCCAGTCGCTCGGGGGTGGCGCCACCGCCGAGGCAACATGCTGCGCGCGCGGCGCGCAGGCCGAAAGGGTCAGCGCAACTAATGATATGGTCAGCAAACTGCGGTGACCAATGGCGCCGAGTCTGAAGGGCATCGAGCGACTAATTCTTTACAACGACAGTTGAGGGCAGACAGGCGAGAGGGTTGGCAACCCAGTCCACTTCATATGTCGCGGGCACTCGCTCGCGCGCGCCCTTGCGATCATAGCTGCCAGGATCGTAGAAAATACTGGCCATCGAATTGTCAAATTTGGTGAGACGATCGTTGTCCGCAGCTGCAACTGCGGGCGAGATTTCCGGCTGCAGGCTCCTAAGGGATCGGACCATACGGATGGCGCCGTCCCGGCGCTCAAAGCTTCTGCGATAATTGCGCCCAAAATAGAGGACATCAAAGCTGGTGTTGTATGACCAGTCCTTTTCAGCGGTGTCGGCGGGCAGCCGAACCGTCGTAACGCGGCAATCAAACTCCGGCTTGGTATAGAAAGG
>JAKOWQ010000324.1 GCA_029781465.1 Pseudomonadota bacterium | reverse complement strand
TGATGACCAGATCGCTGGCGGTCGCCTGCCGCACGATGTAGTCATCGGCCTCATCGAAGCCCTGACTGACCTGTACCGCCGTGATCAAAGGCGAGGGCGGCGTTTGCAGCCGTTGGTTGGCGACCAGAGTGACCGCTACGCCGACCCGTTGCGAGGCGCGGAACACGATGATTTTCACCGGAGCCGGGCAGGCGTCCGCATCGATCCAGATTTTCAAGGGCAACCTCCGTGAAGGGTCCGCGAGGCTTTGGTCATTTGGGCATTCCCTCCCCGACCAGCAGCCGATGCGCGCCGTAGGCCAGTACGCCGCAGCCGGCGATCACCGCCGCCATCGAGAGTGCCGAGCCGCCGCCCAGCAATCCGACCAGCATGCTGGAAACCGTCGCCACGCCGAATTGCAGCGAGCCGATCAGGGCCGAGGCGCTGCCGGCGCGAGTGCCCTGATGCGCCAGCGCGCAGGCCATGGCGTTGGGTCCGGTGAAGCCGAGACTGGCGATGTAGCCGAACAGCGGGATCAGCAGTATCGGCAGGCCACCCCAGCCGCTGGCCGCGACCGCCAGCAGCACCAGTCCCAGCAGCACGGTCACGCGGTTGGCGCGACGCAGGATCGCATCGGCGGTGTGGTGCGTCAGCAGCCGGCGGTTGTACTGCGAGCTGGCGATCAGCCCCAGCGCGTTGAGTCCGAACAGCCAGCCGTAGTATTGCGCCGGCACGCCGTACAGTTCGATGAAGACGTGCGGCGAACCGGTGATGTAGGCAAACATACCGCCCAGCGCGAATCCGCCGCTCAGGGCGTACCCGATGAAATTCCGGTCGCGCAACAAGTCGCCGTAGACGCGCAGGGCCGCGCCGACTCCGCCGTCACCGATCGCGTTCGCTGGACGAGTTTCCGGCAGGTGGCGCCAACTGAGCAGCAGGGTGGCGAATCCGAACAGGGCCAGTACTCCGAAAATCGCGCGCCAGCTCGCCAGCGCCAGAATCCAGCCACCCATGATGGGGGCCAGAATCGGCGCCAATCCCATCACCAGCATCAGTAGTGAATAAATCTTGGCCGAGGTCCGCGCATCGAAGCGGTCGCGCACCACGGCCCGTGCGATCACCACGCCGGCGCAACCCCCTATCGCCTGCACGAAGCGCAGCACGGTCAAGGTGGCGATGTCGGGTGCCAGCGCGCAGCCGATCGAGGCCACGATGTAGAGCGCCAATCCGGCATATAGCGGCGGCTTGCGGCCGTAACGGTCGGCAAGCGGACCGTAGACGGCCTGACCCAGCGCCAGTCCGATAAAGAAACTGGCCAGGGTGTATTGGGCGGCGGCGGGATCGGTGGCGAATGCGGCGGCAATGGCCGGCAGGCTGGGCAGATACATGTCGATCGACATCGGCGCGAAAGCGGTCAGCGCGCCAAGCAGCAGCAGCCAGGACAAGGGTGGGTTGGTCAGGATCGATTCTCCAGTCGGATGGAAGCGGAAGCCGGGCAATTGTAAGCTCATCGCCTGGGTTGTACTGACAATCGAGTGGAACGGAGCGTTCGGGATGCGCGTATTGCTGGTGGAGGATGACGAGATGATCGGTGACAGCCTGCGCAAGGGGTTGCGCGGCGAAGGATTTACCGTGGACTGGGTACGGGACGGGCGCGACGCGGAACTGGCGCTGGAGACCACGGAATATGCGTTGGTGTTGTTGGATTTGGGCTTGCCGAGGAAAGACGGGCTAGCGGTGCTGCGCGGCTGGCGCCAGCGCGGTAATGCCGTGCCGGTACTGGTGCTCACCGCCCGCGATG
>JAKOWQ010000323.1 GCA_029781465.1 Pseudomonadota bacterium | reverse complement strand
TCTTGATCGCTGGCGCTGACTTCAGCGCCGACCACCAACAAGAACATAGGCAGCGATGTCACCCTCGCTTTTCCACGAGGTAATGTTTAATATCGGTTTGTTATTGGTTTGTAACAATGTGTAACGGGCGGTCGGTGTTCCTTGCGTGACGCCGCCCGACGCTCGATAGTTGCAGCATGAATGCCAGCTCGCCAAGCCTTCTGATCGTTGAGGACGACCCCGAGATCAGCCGGCTCGTCAGCGAGTTTATGCGCCGCGAGGGATTTGACATTGAAATTGCTTTGGATGGGAAGGCGATGGATGCCGCGCTGCAGCGCTTCCGGCCGGACCTGATCATCCTCGATCTGATGCTGCCGGAGGAAGACGGGCTGTCGATCTGTCGGCGTCTCCGCGCGACCGACGATATTCCGATCCTCATGCTGACCGCCAAGAGCGACGAGATCGACCGGGTCGTCGGCCTTGAAATGGGGGCGGATGATTATCTCACCAAACCGTTCGGGCCGCGCGAGCTGCTGGCCCGGGTACGGGCCATTCTGCGGCGCGTCCAGGGCAAGATGCCAACCGGGTCGGCCGAGCCGGTCACCCGCCGTTTCGCGTTCGATCGCTTCATTCTTGACCTCGACGCTTACACCATCGAGTGCACCGAGCCCGGCCCGGAACCGATCCAACTCACCAGTGCCGAATTCGGGCTGCTCGCCTGCCTAGCCCAGCGTCCGCGTCGGGTCCTGACCCGCGACCAGATCCTCGACTGGACCCGCGGCCGGTCGGCCGAACCGTTCGACCGCACCGTCGACATGCTGATTTCCCGGCTGCGCAAGAAGCTCGATGCGGCAAGTCCGGGGTCGAACCTGATCTCGACTGTGCGCAATGGCGGCTATTTGTTCACCGCACCGGTGCGGAGGGTCCCGTGATGCTGCGCCTGACCCTGGCCGCGCGCATCGGTCTGATCGTGCTGGTCAGCCTCAGCCTGGTCTGGGTGGTGAGCGTCGCGGTGTTCTACCGGACTCATGCCGACGAGCTGGAAGGCGCGCTGCCCGCGCCGGCACGCATCGTGGCCTTGGCCGAACTGGCCGAAACCCTGACCGGGGAGCAACGCGGTCTGGCGCTGGAGGCCGCCAGCTCGGGCTGGTTCCGGCCGCGGCTGGTTGCGGCCGGGCAGGCCATGCCGGCCTCGGCCGGATCGGTAATCGCCGCCGCGCTCCACCAGCGCTATTCCAGCGCACTCGCGGCGCGCCCGCTGGGCTGGAGCGTCGAGGCGCTGTCGCCCCCGGCGCGGTGGTTTTCCCGCCTCGCCGCGACTCGGCCCGGCGGCGTCGCGTTCCGCATCCCCCTGCGCACCGGCGAGACGCTGGTCATCAATACGGGCGGGCCGCCGGTGTTCACCCGGTTCGGCCTGCC
>JAKOWQ010000242.1 GCA_029781465.1 Pseudomonadota bacterium | reverse complement strand
GGGGTCTTCGGCAACCTCGACCGTAAGCTGACGGGGTGTGTCACCGGGATAGGGACGGCGCGTCCACAGGATCACACCGTCGGGCGACGGATCGCCCGAGGCCACGCCTTCCGGAAACAGATCGCGCCGTTCGCTCCATGCCAGACGCGAGGCCGCCGCGCGGCCGCCCCATGCCAGCGCCGCGCCCATGGCCGCAGCCGCTGCCACGAATTGGCGCCGATCGAGTTTCATATGCCGTCCCCCGCTTGGCAGGGGCTCGGCCATGCGCCGATCCGCTGCCCTGATCGGGGGAGCCTAGGCCGGACGCGGCGGGCCAACAGCCGCGTTCGATCAACGCCCCATTGCTTTCGATATGCCGCCTACTTGATCCGATGAAAGCCGCACAGCTTGTTGCCCGAGGGATCGCGCAGATAGGCGAGGTAGAGGATCCGCCCGTCCGGGGGATGGCGCTCACCCGGCGGGTCCTCGGCCGTGGTCCCGCCATTGGCAAGCCCCGCGGCGTGCCAGGCATCGACCTCCGCCGGGGAGGCGGCAAGGAAGCCCAGCGTGTGGCCATTGCCACAGTGCGCCGGGTTGCCGTTGAGCGGGTTGACGATCAGCAAGCGTCCACCGGCATGGACATAGATCAGCCGCCCGCGTCCGTCGATCTCGCCCTCAGGCGCGCCCAGGGCGCCCAATGCGGCATCATAGAAGCGCTTGGTTGCCGCGATATCGTCGGCGCCGATGGTAACGTGGCTGAACATCAGAACACCACCACCGAGCGGATCGACTTGCCCGCGTGCATCAGATCGAACGCAGTGTTGATCTCTTCCAGCCCCATCACGTGGGTGATCATCGGGTCGATCTCGATCTTGCCGGCCATGTACATGTCGACGATCTTGGGAACGTCGGTGCGGCCCTTGGCCCCGCCGAATGCGGTCCCGCGCCAGTTGCGCCCGGTCACCAGCTGGAACGGGCGGGTGGCGATCTCCTTGCCCGCTTCCGCCACGCCGATGATGATCGAGGTGCCCCAGCCGCGGTGGCAAGCCTCAAGCGCGGTGCGCATCACCTCGGTGTTGCCGGTGGCATCGAAGGTATAGTCCGCCCCGCCATCGGTCATGGCAACGATCTTCGCCACCGTGTCCTCGCGGCTGAGTCCCTTGCTGTTCAGGAAGTCGGTCATGCCGAACTTGCGGCCCCATTCCTCGCGGTCGGGGTTGATGTCGACACCGATGATCTTGTTCGCGCCCGCCAGCCGCGCGCCCTGGATCACGTTAAGCCCGATCCCGCCCAGGCCGAAGACCACCACGTTGTCGCCCACCTGGACCTTGGCGGTGTTGATTACCGCGCCGACCCCCGTGGTCACCCCGCAGCCGATGTAGCAGCTGGTCTGGAACGGCGCGTCCTCGCGGATCTTCGCCACGGCGATTTCGGGCAGCACGGTGAAGTTGCTGAACGTCGAGCAGCCCATGTAGTGGAAGATGGTCTGGCCCTTGTAGGAAAAGCGGCTGGTGCCATCGGGCATCAGCCCCTGGCCCTGGGTCGCGCGGATCGCGGTGCACAGGTTGGTCTTGCCCGACAGGCATGACTTACACTGGCGGCATTCGGGGGTGTAGAGCGGGATCACATGGTCGCCCGGCTTGACCGAGGTTACCCCCGCGCCAACCTCGCGCACGATCCCGGCGCCTTCATGCCCCAGAACCGAGGGGAAGATCCCTTCGCTGTCAAACCCGTCGAGCGTGTAGGCGTCGGTATGGCACACGCCGGTCGCCATGATCTCGACCAGCACTTCGCCCGCCCTGGGGCCTTCGAGATCGAGCTCGACGATCTCGAGCGGCTGCTTGGGGGCAAAGGCAACGGCGGCACGGGTCTTCATTGTCTATCCTTTTTGCAAACGGTTCCTGCGCTCTGTGCTGTCTTGGCCCGTGCTTGGCAAGGGGCGGTCGAACGGCTAGCCCGGCAGGATGAAGGCGCTGCACGATCCCGACCGGTTGTTGACCCAGGGGCTGGCGGAGATCCGCGGCCAGTTCAAGGTTCCCGAGCAATTTCCCACACCGGTCACGGCTGCTGCGCAAGCGGCGGCGCGGCGTCCGGTCGATCGCCACACCGATCGCACCGCCATGCCCTTCGTCACGCTCGATCCGGCAAGCTCGACCGATCTTGACCAGGCTCTCGCCATCGAAACCGCCGGTGCAGACCTGTTGCTGCACTATGCCATCGCCGATGTCGGCTGGTTCGTGGGCACGGGCGATCCGCTCGATGCCGAAGCCTGGCAGCGGGGCGAGACGACCTATCTGCCCGATGGCAAGGCCGGGCTCTATCCCCCGCAGCTCGCCGAAGCCGCCGCCAGCCTGTTGCCCGATGGCTCGCGTCCGGCGGTGATCTTCACCACCCGTGTCGCGCCCGATGGCGCGGTGCGGCTCGAAGGGGCAGAACGCGCGCTGATCCGAAGCCGGGCCAAGCTGGCCTATGAAACCGTGCGCGATGATGACTTGCCCGCCGGGTTCGTGGAACTGGCCCGGCGCATCGCGGCCGCCGAAGACCATCGCGGCGCGGCGCGGGTCGATCCGCCCGAGCAGGAGGTGGAGCACAACGGCGACGGGCATTTCACCCTGCGCTTCCGCCCGCTGCTGCCGTCGGAAACCCGCAACGCCGCGCTTTCCCTGGCGACCAACCTGGCGGTTGCCGACGCGCTCTACCGCGCCGGGACGGGCCTGTTCCGGGTGATGGCGGGGCCGGATGAACGCGCGATCGGCCGGCTGCGCCACACCGCGCGCGCCTTCGGCCTGGCCTGGCCGGCCGAGGCGAGCCTTGCGCAGTTTGAGCGCAGGCTCGATCCCGCCGATCCGCGCGACGCGGCCTTCATGCTCGCGGTGCGCCGCGCCGGGCAGGGGGCGAGCTATGTTCCCTATCGCGCGGGCACGGTGCCCTGGCACGCGGCGATGGCGGCAACCTATTGCCATTGCACGGCGCCGCTCAGGCGGCTGGCCGATCGCTATGTGGTCGAGGCCGCGCTGGCTGTCGCCAACGGCCGCGCCGTGCCCGATACGAGCGCGCAGGCGTTCGAGCAGCTGGGCGCGGTGATGGGCCGTTCGGGCGCGCGCTCGGCCCAGGTCGAGCGCGCGGTGGTCGATCTGGCCGAGGCGGCGATCCTGGCGGGCCGCGAGGGCGAGCTGTTCGAAGCGGTGGTGACCGACCTGGGCGAGAACGGCGCGCGGATCCAGCTTTGCGCGCTTCCGGTGGTGGCCCGGACAACCGCACATGCGGTAACGCCGGGAGCGCAAATCCGCGTCAGGTTGACCCAGGCCGATCCGGCGCGGCGCGCGGTCCGCTTCGAACGGGTTGCATGAATCGAGTTGCGCCCGCCCGCCCGCCCGGCTAATGGCGCGCTTCCTGCGGGCAACCGCGGGTGAGGCCCGATGGCGGAGTGGTTACGCACCGGACTGCAAATCCGTTTACGCCGGTTCGATTCCGGCTCGGGCCTCCACAAAAATGTATGGATTGCCGCTTTAGCTCAGTCGGTAGAGCACATCATTCGTAATGATGGGGTCACAGGTTCGAATCCTGTAAGCGGCACCACCACCTTTTCGCACTTTCCCGTGGGTTTTGAAGGCTTCCCAGCCAAAGTGCCTTGGCCTGATCGGGCCATTTTTCCTGCTGAGAGGCTGAAATCCGGTCTATGCCCATTTGACAGGCCAAAGATCGTTCGCGTTGTTGTTGTGAATCATGGACTTGAACGCACCCAGCCATTGATCGCAACGAGAGTTCAGCGGGAAAGCACGCTAGCTAGGACCAGCCGCGCCAATGGGCCGAGCGTGGGCCGAATTTGCACCCAAGGCGAGAAGGAAGTTCTGTTCAGCCAGCTCGCTTTGGCTGCCCTCACGGTCGAACAGGGCATAGCGGCTGGGGTGAGGCATCCCGATAACCCTTCGGCCATCGTCTGCGACGTAAAGGTCGATTTTTGCAGTGCCCCAGCCGGTCTTTAGCTTGCACTGCGCAGGCGGCGCGCGCAGCAACATTGCCAGTTCGCGCGCTGGCACCTTGCCCATCGTGATGAAAACCTCAGCAGAGCAGGACGACAACACTGCTGACCAAAGGTTGCGGCTGAAGGTCAGCACTTCGGCCTCAAGTCCGGCACGTTTGCTGACACCTTCCCAATCACGGGTTCGGAACGGAACGAACTGAGCGCAAAGCGATTCGTCCTTCTCGATACCGGCCAGCTCATGCCACTTCTGAATTTGAAGCTGCAGGCGATCATGCAAGTCCTTGCCGTTGGCATCCAAGCCACCCCAGAACTCGTCGTAATACGGATTGTGGCCTGTGGCCCAACACCCGCCATATCGCCCTTCATCGTCGCGACCGCCGGGGTTTAGGCCTACAATCGCGATACGGGCATCCTTGAGACGATCCTCGTTGCAGCAGAGGAACGTCCAGCCTGATTGAAATCCAAGACTGTCATATCGTGCCTGGATTGCGGCGGCGTTGAACCCGGTGACTGTCATAACCTACCCTTGGCTGGTGGATTTTCTCGAAGGTGAAGAATCGTTCGCCACCTCCTTCAAAGCATTCGAATTCTACCCCGAAAGCGCCAATGCCCGATGCGTCCAGTGCGGCAATTGATGCTGCTATCCGACGCACATCCGGGGCGACGACACACAGGGTCACGTTGCCGCTAAGGTCAATTGCATCCGCGAAGGCATTATAGAAATCGACCACGAGTTGCCCGCCGCAAAACTCTTCATAGTGGCCGATCAAGTCATGGACGCTGAGGTTCTTAGCCCAATGCTGATGGATTATGGCTGCTGCGAAGGCTTCCGCTGCTTTTTCCGAACGCCTTGCTTCGATCACGATCAATGCGCCGTCACGCGTTAATCCAAGCAGGTCCAGCTTTCGACCGCCGCCCGTTTTGACCTGCTGCCCGATCCAAATGAGATCATCAGCTATCACCCCCGGCGCTTGCAACAGCAGGTCGTGCAGTTCGTCTTCACGCAGGCGGATCGACTGTCGGAAGCAGCGTGCTACACCGTTCCACCCGACAAGGTGACGAGCATTTGGGGACGATGCCGCCGCAATGTGATTCATTTTGTTTCACTGAAATGAGGGACCAGCACCTCGGAGATTTCACCGGGCAGGCTGAACCAGACCGGCTTGCCCCGCGAGGTGGGATACCCGTTCTCTCCGTCCTCACCGTTCCAGCGCAGGCCGAAGTATTCCTGATTGGCGGGATTGCGGAGCAAAGCGATGCTCCATTCGCCCGGTCCTCGATCACAGACCAGCCGGACGACCTTTATGCCGCTCGTCTCGATGTCGAAAGGGTCCATCACATATTCTCCTTATAATCTATCTATCATAAGTTTATCATACAGTCCATAATGATTCAAATCATCCCATCGGGAAAAATATGAAAACTCACCCCCGGACCTCAACGCCGTGATTGCGCCGAAGTCCGGGGGTGGGAGTCAGTTCAGCGGCGGCAGGGTGATGTAGAATCTCTCCCCATCGCGCTGCCAAAGGTTGCCGATGTTGTCGTGGAGCAGCTTGCCGACGTGGCGGGGTTTGAAGCCCATGCTGGCAACGGTGCCGACGATATGCCTGCCGGTGACTATACCTTCTTCGATGCAGGCGGTGACAAGCACGATGGCTTGATCGTGGCGGCTGGTTACGCGCTGCTGGCAATGCCAGTGCAAATCTTCGAGACGGCGGAACATGGCTGCCACCTCGCTCGGCGGCAGAGTATCGGTCGATGTCATATGTATTTCCTTGAAAGAGGACCGCGCGGGGTGCTCGCCGCGCGGCCCGAAGTGTCATGCTGCTTGTGGTTGTTCGCTGGCGCTGGACCATGCGACGGCCATCTTGGCTGCACCGGCCTCGACGGCATTCTTCATGTTTGAATCAGCAAGATGGGCGTAAATCATCGTGCTGGCATGGTCTGCGTGACCAAGGACGCGGCCCACACAGAACAGGTCGATTCCTGCCTGGACCATGAACGATGCCGCAGCGTGGCGAAGGTCATGTATCCTCAGGTCATCGAGACCAGCCGCCTTCCGCAGCGTCTGCCACGGATGCTTGATATCGGTCAGCGGCTTCTTGGTCTTGGGGTTGACGATCATCCATTCGCAGTCCGCGTAACGGGGCAGGCCCTTGATGATTTCGATCGCTTGTTCGCTTAGCGGAACGAATCTGGACGTGCCGGTCTTGGATTGCGGGATGAAGAGTTGACCGCGTTCCAGATCGACGTCGCGCCACCGAGTTTGAAGCAGCTCGGTCTTGCGC
>JAKOWQ010000247.1 GCA_029781465.1 Pseudomonadota bacterium | reverse complement strand
CGACGGCGAGCTCGCCGGGATGACCGCCTGGATCGGCACCCATGCGGTCTGGCGTACCAGCGAGATCGGCAACACCTACCTGCGCCCGCGTCATCGCGGCGGGCAGGTCAACGGGCCGCTCAAGCGGATAATGCTCGCCCACGGCTTTGCTTGCGGGCTCAAGCGGATGTTCTTCTCGGTCGATACCCGCAACCAGCGCAGCCAGGCGGCCTGCGCCAAGATCGGGGCGACGCTCGAAGGGGTGCTGCGCAACCACATGATTACCTGGACCGGATACCTGCGTGACAGCGCGATCTTCTCGGTGGTCGAACGCGATCGCGAAAGGCTGAGGTTATGAACCAAACCGTGATGCAGGCCGCTGCGCTGATCGTGCCGCTGGTTTTCGCGATCGTGTTTCACGAGGTGGCGCATGGCTGGGTGGCGCGCGCGCTTGGCGATCCCACCGCGAGCGAGCTCAACCGGCTCAGCCTCAACCCGCTGCGCCATGTCGATCCGGTCGGAACGGTGATCCTGCCGGGGATGCTGGCGCTGGCCAAGGCGCCGGTGTTCGGCTGGGCCAAGCCGGTGCCGATCGATGCCCGCCGTCTGCGCAAGCCGCGCCGCGACATGATGCTGGTGGCCGCCGCCGGGCCGGGGATGAACCTGGCGATGGGCGCCCTCAGCGCGGTGCTCCTGGGGCTGCTGGCGCGGGCCTATGGCGGAGTTCAGGAGCCGACCGGGCTGGCGCTGTTCGTGCGTGACAATCTGGTCAACTTCATCCAGCTCAACGTGTTTCTCGCGCTGTTCAACCTGATCCCGATCCCGCCTTTCGATGGTTCGCACATCATGGAAGGTCTGCTCCCGCGCGCGCTGGCCCGGCCCTACGCCAAGGTCCGCCAGCTTGGCATGCTGCTGCCGATCCTGCTGCTGATCGTGCTCCCCTCGCTGATCCCCTCGTTCGATCTGCTGCGGGTGGTCTATGGGCCGTTCGAATGGGTGATCGGGCTCTATCAGCAACTGGCGACCACGGTTTCCGGGGGCGGGTGATTGCCCCACGGCTGGATCATTCTCGATAAGCCGCACGGTCTGGGCAGCACCCAGGCGGTGGCGGCGGTGAAGCGCAACCTGCGCCAGGCAGGGCTGGGCAAGATCAAGGTGGGCCACGGCGGCACGCTCGATCCGCTCGCGACCGGCGTGCTGCCGATCGCGCTGGGCGAGGCGACCAAGCTCGCGGGGCGGATGCTCGATGCGAGCAAGGTCTACGCCTTCACCGTGGCGTTCGGGGAAGAGACGGACACGCTCGACCTGGAAGGCAAGGTGATTTCCACCAGCGATGTGCGGCCGACACGAAGCGAGATCGAGGCTGTCCTGCCGCGCTTTACCGGGCCGATCGAGCAGGTGCCGCCCGCCTATTCGGCGCTGATGGTCGATGGCGAGCGCGCCTATGACCGCGCCCGGGCAGGCGAGGCCGTGGAGTTGAAGGCACGGCAGATAACGGTCCATTCGCTGCGCCTCGATGCGGCCGACGGAGAAGCCGCAACCTTCACCGCACACGTCTCCAAAGGCACCTATGTCCGCAGCCTCGCGCGCGATATTGCCCGGGCGCTGGGCACGGTGGGGCATGTCACCATGTTGCGCCGGTTGAAAGCCGGGCCGTTCGGCCTCGAAGCGGCGATTTCACTGGACATTCTGAACGAAGTGGGTAAGGGCGCCCCCCTTGAGAACGTACTCTTGCCGCTGGAGGCAGGGCTGGACGACATCCCGGCTCTCGACCTCGGCCCGGAACAGGCAAGCATGGTCCGCCAGGGCCGGGTTCTGACCGGGCTGCCCCCGATGCAAGGGCTTTGCTGGGCGAGGGCGGGCAACAGGCCCGTCGCGCTGATGGAGGTTTCCTCCGGCGAGGCCCGTGTGGTCAGGGGTTTCAATCTTCCCGATGTCGCGGAGTAAATGATATGTCGGTTAGCGCCGAAAAGAAGGCAGAGATCATCAAGGGCAACGCGCGCGCGGCGGGCGATACCGGATCTCCCGAAGTCCAGGTTGCGATCCTGACCAGCCGTATCAACACGCTGCAGGGCCACTTCAAGGACCACCACAAGGACAACCACTCGCGCCGCGGCCTGCTGACCATGGTCAACAAGCGCCGCAGCCTGCTTGATTACCTCAAGCGCAAGGATGTGGACCGCTACAACGCACTGATCGCGAAACTCGGTCTGCGCAAGTAACCAAAGCGGAGCGGCCCCCAGCGGGCCGCTTTTGCTATCCGGGGCCCGCTCGCAATCCGGCGACGGGCCTCTTCCAAGGGGCGCACAACGGCCCCGCACCGGACCGGGACGGTACTCCCCGGCAGCAAAACCCGCCTGAGCAATAGGGCCACGCGGGCTGAAGGAAACGAAATGTTCGACGTCAAAACCGTATCGATGGAGTGGGGCGGAAAGACCCTCACCCTGGAAACCGGCCGCATTGCCCGTCAGGCTGACGGCGCGGTCCTCGCCACCTATGGCGAAACCGTCGTTCTGTGCGCGGTGACCGCCGCCAAGAACGTCAAGGAAGGGCAGGATTTCTTCCCGCTCACCGTCCACTATCAGGAAAAGTTCTTTGCCGCCGGGCGCATCCCGGGCGGCTTCTTCAAGCGCGAACGCGGCGCCACCGAAAAGGAAACCCTGGTTTCCCGCCTGATCGACCGTCCGGTCCGGCCGCTGTTCCCCGAAGGTTTCTATAACGAAATCAATGTGATCGCACAGGTTCTGAGCTTCGATGGCGAATGCGAACCCGATGTGCTGGCGATGATCGCCGCCTCGGCCGCGCTGACCATTTCGGGCGTGCCGTTCATGGGCCCGATCGGCGCCTGCCGCGTTGGCTACAAGGATGGCGAATACCTCCTCAACCCCAAGCAGGACGTGGCGATCGGCGAGGGTGAGCTCGACTTGGTTGTCGCCGCCACCGGCAATGCCGTGATGATGGTTGAATCCGAAGCCAAGGAGCTTTCGGAAGAAGTCATGCTCGGCGCCGTGATGTTCGCGCACGACGAGTGCAAGAAGGTCTGCAACCTGATCATCGACCTGGCCGAAAAGGCCGCCAAGGATCCCTGGGAAGTTGCCGTCAGCGACAATTCGGCGATCAAGGACCAGCTCAAGAAGCTGATCGGCAAGGACGTTGCCGCAGCCTACAAGCTGACCGACAAGTCGGCCCGCTCGAACGCGCTCAATGCCGCGCGCGACAAGGCCAAGGAAGCCTTTGCCGGCGAGGACGCCCAGACCCAGATGGTCGCGATCAAGACCATGAAGAAGGTCGAGGCTGACATCGTGCGCGGCGCGATCCTCAAGGACGGCACCCGCATCGACGGGCGCAAGGTCGATCAGGTCCGTCCGATCGAATCGATGGTCGGCTTCCTGCCGCGCACCCACGGTTCGGCGCTGTTCACCCGCGGCGAAACCCAGTCGATCTGCACCACCACCCTTGGCACCAAGGATGCGGAGCAGATGATCGACGGGCTGGAAGGCCTCTCCTATTCCAGCTTCATGCTGCACTACAACTTCCCGCCCTATTCGGTCGGTGAAGTGGGCCGCTTCGGTGCCCCCAGCCGCCGCGATACCGGCCACGGCAAGCTGGCCTGGCGCGCGCTGCAGGCGGTGCTGCCCAAGAAGGAAGACTTCCCCTACACGATCCGCGTGGTCTCGGACATCACCGAGTCCAACGGTTCCTCCTCGATGGCCACCGTCTGCGGCGGCGCGCTGTCGATGATGGACGCGGGCGTGCCGATCACGCGGCCCGTTTCGGGCATCGCGATGGGCCTGATCCTCGAAGGTGACGAATTCACCGTGCTGTCCGACATCCTGGGTGACGAAGATCACCTGGGCGACATGGACTTCAAGGTGGCCGGCACCAGCGAAGGCATCACCACGATGCAGATGGACATCAAGGTTGCCGGGATCACCAAGGAGATCTTCGAGGCCGCACTGCAGCAGGCCAAGGGCGGCCGCGCGCATATCCTGGGCGAGATGACCAAGGCGCTGGGCACCGCCCGCACCGAGCTTTCGGCCCATGCCCCGCGGATCGAGACGATCCAGATCGACAAGTCGAAGATCCGCGACGTGATCGGCACCGGCGGCAAGGTGATCCGCGAGATCGTCGCCGAAACCGGGGCCAAGGTCGACATCGACGACGAAGGCGTGATCAAGATCTCGTCGAGCGATCTCAGCCAGATCGAAGCCGCCAAGAAGTGGATCCTGGGCATTGTCGAGGAACCCGAAGTCGGCAAGATCTATGACGGCAAGGTCGTTACCATCGTCGATTTCGGTGCCTTCGTGAACTTCATGGGCGGCAAGGACGGTCTCGTCCACGTCAGCGAAATGAAGAACGAGCGCGTCGAAAAGCCGACCGACGTCGTTTCCGAGGGCCAGGCCGTGAAGGTCAAGGTTCTGGAAATCGATCCGCGCGGCAAGGTCCGCCTGTCGATGCGCGTCGTCGATCAGGAAACCGGCGCCGAGCTGGAAGATACCCGCCCGCCGCGCGAGCCGCGCGGTGACCGGGGCGATCGCGGCGACCGCCGCGGCCCCAGGGGCGACCGGGGTGGCGATCGCGGTCCGCGCCGTGACGATCGTGGCCCCCGCCGGGACCGCGATGATCGTGGTCCTCGTGGTGATCGGGGCCGTGAGCGCAGCGATC
>JAKOWQ010000223.1 GCA_029781465.1 Pseudomonadota bacterium | reverse complement strand
TGCGCCGCAATCGGGCGCGGGGCAGGTTTTCACCCGCACCGATGCGCTGTTCGGGCCGCGCGCGCGGATCGGGGTGCTGGGGCTGGGCGCGGGAACCCTGGCCTGTTTCGCCCGGCCTGGCCAATCGTGGCGCTTTTTCGAGATCGATCCGGTGGTGGTCCGTCTCTCGCGCGGAGGGACCTTCACCTACTACAACGATTGCACCCCCGGCGCGCCGATCGTGCTGGGCGATGCCCGGCTGCAACTGGCCGGCGTGCCCAGGGGCAGCTTCGATCTTCTGGCGATCGACGCCTTTTCATCGGATTCGGTGCCGCTGCACCTCTTCACTCACGAGGCGTTCGGGATCTACCTCGATGCGCTGTCCGCCAAGGGGGTGATGATGGTCAACATCTCCAACCGCTTCATCGATCTCGAACCGGCGCTTTCCGCCGAGATTGCCGCGCGCGGTCTCCACGCGCTGGCCCGTGACGACAATCCCGAAGGCAACGATGAATGGTACCCCTCCAGCTGGGTGATGGTGAGCCGGGATGCCGGTCAGCTGAAAAGGGTGGCGCAAGCATCCGACAGCGTGGCATGGCGCGAACTGGTCAACCCCGCGCCGCGGGTGTGGAGCGATGCCCACGCCTCGGTGCTTCCCTATGTCATCTGGTCAAATCTGGTGAAGCAATGAGCCTTTCCCGTCCCGATACCACCATAGTC
This sequence comes from Pseudomonadota bacterium, assembly GCA_029781465.1. Lineage (GTDB taxonomy): Bacteria > Pseudomonadota > Alphaproteobacteria > Sphingomonadales > Sphingomonadaceae > Novosphingobium. Next base: position 28,732 of record JAKOWQ010000223.1, on the reverse strand, counting down.
GCGATTCACGGCCGCGCGCCGCGCATTCACGACAGCGCCTTCATCGCTCCGGGCTGCCGGATCATCGGCGATGTCGAGATCGGGCCCGATGCCTCGATCTGGTACAACTGCGTGCTGCGCGGCGATGTCAGCCGGATCGTGATCGGTGCACGCACCAATGTGCAGGATGGCAGCGTGATCCACTGCGATGCGGCGATGCCGGGCGCTCCCGACGGGTTTCCGACCCTGATCGGTGACGATGTGTTGATCGGCCATATGGCGATGATCCACGGAACCGTGATCGAGGATCGCGGCTTCGTCGGCTTTTCCGCGCAGACCATGAACGGCTGTGTGATCGAGGCCGATGGCATGCTCGCCGCCGGGGCGCTGCTGGCGCCGGGCAAGCGGATTCCCTCGCGCCAACTCTGGAGCGGTCGTCCCGCCCAGTTCATGCGCGATCTCGACGATCGCATGCTGGCCGGATTGCAGATCGGCGTGAAGCACTACGTGGAAAATGCCAGGCACCACGCCGCGTTGTTCGATGGCACGGCCCAAGACTGACTTTCCGCCTGCCGAAGCGATCCTTGCGCTTGCCGACGGCGAAGGACGGCTGGCGCTGCGGGTTACTCCGGGCGCGCGGAGCGAAACGGTCGAAATCGCTCAGGGCAAGGTGCTGGTGAAGGTTCGGGTCAAACCCGAGGACGGCAAGGCCAACCAGGCCGTGCTTGAATTGCTGGCCCAGGCGCTGGGGATCGCGACGTCACGGCTTCGCATGTTGCGCGGCGCAACCGGCCGCGAAAAGCTGGTCCAGATCGAGAGCTGATCGGCGTTAGCGGTCGGGCGTGCGCCATTCCTCGGCCTGAAAGCGGCTGTCGCGCAGACGCAGAGCCAGCCCAAGGCCGACGCCAACGCCAATCGCAACGGTCAGATCGGCCATAACGGTAAGCACCAGGGTTAGCACCAGCAGTACCCGGTCGCTGATTGGGGCGGACCAATAGCCGCGCCATTTGTGCGGCTCGCTCATGTTCCAGGCCGTGGTCAGCAGCAATGCGGCCATCGCCGGCATCGCGAGGTAACCGGCCAGGGGCGCAGCAACCATCATCACGATCAGGATCGTCATGGCATGGACGATCCCGGCAATCGGCGTGGTGCCGCCAGCGCGGATATTGGTGGCGGTCCGCGCGATCGCCCCGGTTGCGGGCAGCCCGCCGAACAGCGCGGAGCCAACATTGGCCCAGCCCTGCGCCAGCACTTCGGCATTGGGGCGGTGGGTGCCCTCGATCATCCGGTCGGCAACCATGGCCGAAAGCAGCGACTCGATCGCCGCGAGGAACGCGATCACCAGGGCCGATGGGAGAAGCTCGGTCACCCGGGCCAGCGTGATCTGCGGCAACTGCGGAGCGGGTAGCGTGGCGGGCAGCGCGCCATAGCGTGATGCGATCGTCTCGACCGGCAAGTGCAGCATCGCGATCGCCGCCGAAACTGCGGCCATGACCAGAATTAGCCCGGGGAAACGCGGAAACAACCGGCGCAGCAGCACGATCAGGATCAGCGCGGCAAGGCCCATGCCCAGCGCCGACAGGTTGAGGCTGCCGCGCGCCGCCCACAACGCCTTGAGTTTGCCGACGAATTCGGCCGGCACTGCGCCCGCCGTTAGCCCGAAGAAGTCCTTGAGCTGGCTGCTGGCGATGATGATCGCAATCCCGATGGTGAATCCGTTGACCACAGCCTCGGGCACGAAAGCGATCAGGTTCCCGGCGCGCAGCAGCCCCGCCAGGATCAGGATTCCCCCGGCCATCAGGGTCGCCAGCACCAGCCCGCCATAACCGTGCTGCGCGATAACGCCGTAGACCACGACGATAAACGCACCCGTCGGCCCGCCGATCTGGACTCGGCTGCCGCCCAGCAGGGAAATCAGGAAGCCCGCGACAATCGCCGTGACAAGGCCCTTCGCCGGGTCCGCGCCAGAGGCGATCGCGATCGCGATGCTCAGCGGCAGGGCGACCATGGCAACGGTCACGCCCGCGAAGGCATCGGCGACAAACTGCGCGGCAGTATAGCCGGGCAGCGTGGTCAGCAATTTTGGCTTCATAGCCCGCAAGCTTATTCAGCGCTTGCGTAATTTGCAATCAGGCGCGTGCCATACTGGTGGCCATGCGGTCGAGTACGTCGGCCATGGCATTGGCAATTTCGCGGTCGGCGACTTCGCTTGCGTCGATCGCGCGGCGCATCGCTTCGCCCCATTGCCCCGCGGTCGCTTTGTTGATCGCGAAGCCGCCGTGGGCGCTCATCATGCATTTGCCGGGATTGGCCTCGAACCAGTCGCGCGGGCCTCCGGCCCACCCGGCCAGGAACAAGGGCAGCGAAGCGCGCATTTCCGTCAGGTCCGGCGCGTGCATCGCGCGCAGCTCGGCATAGGCCGGATCCTGTTCCATCAGATCGTAAAAGCGCTGGGTGATCGCTTGCAGCACCGGGTGGCCTCCGATTCGCTCAAACGGCGATTTGGCCGGAGTTGTGGCGGTAACGGCTTCGCTCAAGGCAGGACTCCCGGTGGCATGGCTTTGCTGCCTTGCCCCTAGTGACGGTACGGGCAAGCCGCCTTGATCGCGGTCAATCGCTTTCGCCGCTCGGCTCGCTCGCGGCCTTGGGCTTGCGTTTGGGCGGCGGCGCCTTCCTGGCGGGGGCCTTCTTGACCAGCTTGGGCGGGGCCGGAGTCAGCTCGAAGCCGAGCGAGCCGTCCTTGACCGAAACGTGGACCTCGCCGCCGTGCGCCAGCTTGCCGAACAGCAGCTCTTCGGCCAGCGGCTGCTTGACCTTGTCCTGGATCAGCCGGGCCATCGGCCGCGCGCCGTAAAGCTTGTCGTATCCGCGCGCGCCCAGCCATTCACGGGCATCCGAGTCGAACTGGATATGGACATTCTGTTCGGCCAGCTGAAGCTCGAGCTGAAGCACGAACTTGTCGACCACCCGCGCGATCACCTCCTTGCCAAGATAGGCGAAAGGCACAACCGCATCGAGCCGGTTGCGGAATTCGGGGCTGAACATCCGCTTGACCGCCTCGTCACCCGCATCCTCGCGGCTGACGTCGCCAAAGCCGATCCCCTGCTTGGCCATGTCGCTGGCCCCGGCATTGGTGGTCATGATCAGCACCACGTTGCGGAAATCGACCGTCTTGCCGTGGTGATCGGTGAGCCGTCCGTTGTCCATCACTTGGAGCAGGATGTTGAACAGGTCGGGGTGGGCCTTCTCGATCTCGTCCAGAAGCAGCACGCAGTGCGGCTGCTGGTCGACCGCGTCGGTGAGGAGGCCGCCCTGATCGTAGCCGACATAGCCCGGCGGGGCACCGATCAGGCGGCTGACCGAATGGCGCTCCATATATTCCGACATGTCGAAACGCTGGATCGGGATCCCCAGGATCGCGGCGAGCTGCTTGGAAACCTCGGTCTTGCCGACCCCGGTGGGGCCGGAAAACAGGAAACTGCCGATCGGCTTGTCGGGATCGCGCAGCCCAGCCCGGCTCAGCTTCATCGCGCTCGCCAGCACCTCGATCGCCTTGTCCTGGCCAAAGACCACGCGCTTGAGGTCCTTCTCGAGGTGTTCGAGCGCCTGGCGGTCGTCCGAGGAGACCGATTTGGGCGGAATCCGCGCCATGGTCGCGATCACGGCTTCGATCTCGCGCGCGGTGATGGTCTTCTTGCGCTTGCTCGGGGGAACCAGCATCTGCATCGCGCCAACCTCGTCGATCACGTCGATCGCCTTGTCGGGCAATTTACGGTCATTGATGTAGCGCGCCGAGAGTTCGACCGCGGTCTTGATCGCCTCCGGGGTGTAGCGCACCTTGTGATGCTCCTCGAAGGCGCTGCGCAGGCCCTTGAGGATCTTGATGGTATCCTCGACGGTCGGTTCGTTGACGTCGATTTTCTGGAACCGGCGCAGCAGCGCGCGGTCCTTTTCGAAGTGGTTGCGGAATTCCTTGTAGGTGGTCGAGCCGATGCAGCGGATCGTGCCTCCCGACAGTGCCGGCTTGAGCAGGTTGGAGGCATCCATCGCTCCGCCGCTGGTTGCCCCGGCACCGATCACCGTGTGAATTTCATCAATGAAAAGAATGGCATGCGGCATTTTTTCGAGCTCGCCGACGACCTGCTTGAGCCGTTCCTCAAAATCGCCGCGATAGCGCGTTCCGGCCAGCAGTGCGCCCATGTCGAGCGAATAGATCACCGCTTCGGACAGTACCTCGGGCACCTCGCCCTCAATGATCTTGCGCGCCAGACCTTCGGCGATGGCAGTCTTGCCCACGCCGGGATCGCCGACATAAAGCGGGTTGTTCTTCGAGCGGCGGCACAGGATCTGGATCGTCCGGTCGACCTCGGGCCCGCGTCCGATCAGCGGATCGACCTTTCCGGCCAGGGCCTTTTCGTTGAGGTTGACCGTGAACTGATCGAGCGCCGAATCCTTCTTGCCGTCCTTGGCCTCGCGCTTTTCCTCGGCCTGGGGGGCTTCCGGCTCGGCGCCCTTGGGGGTGCGATCCTCGATCCGCTTGCCGCCTTTGCCGATCCCGTGGCTGATATAGCTCACCGCATCGAGCCGGCTCATGTCCTGCTGCTGGAGGAAATAGACCGCGTAGCTGTCGCGCTCGGAAAACAGCGCGACCAGCACGTTGGCGCCGGTGACGGTATCCTTGCCCGATGACTGGACGTGGAGGATCGCGCGCTGGATCACTCGCTGAAAGCCCGCGGTAGGGGCCGGATCGCCCTTTTCCTGGGTTTTGAGCGACTGGTATTCCTGATCGAGGTATTGTTTCACCACCTCGCCCAGCTCGCCCAGATCCACCCCGCAGGCCTGCATCACCTGCTGGGCGTCGGGATCGTCGATCAGCGCGAGCAGCAGATGCTCGAGCGTCGCATACTCGTGGCTGCGTTCCGACGCGTTGGCGAGCGCGGCGTGCAGCGTCTTTTCGAGGCTTTGGGCGAAACTGGGCATCTATCGGTCTCTCAAGGCGGGAGTGTGGCTCCGGATTGGCTTCGTTCGGCTTGCCGGAGAATATGAGCGGGTATGGTTAACCAAACCTATATGGGGCGCCGCCGGGCGGGTGAAAAGGCCGCCCCGCACAATCATTGGCTGCCAGACCGGAACAGCGCCTCGGCGGCGAGGCGGTGGGCGCTGGCCTTGTCGCGGTGCGCCCTGACCCGGGCAATTTCGGCTTCGAGCAGTGCGATGCGGGTCGCCAGTTCGTCTTGCGAATAGGAATCGAGCGCCTCCTTCACCAGCGCGGAAGCGGCATCGCCTTTGGGCCGGGGCAGGTCTTCGTCCATTGCCCGGGCAGAATCGACCCGCCAGCGCTTGCTGTCAACCGAGTGAGCGGTTAGCACCGCCTGCGTTGCTTTCCTGCCACAGGAACCGGGGCAAATGGCTGAAACGATACCCGAAACCATGACGGCAATGGGCTTCGACGCCCCCGGTGGACCCGAGGTTTTCCGCGCCGAGACGCTGCCGGTGCCGCACCCCGGCGCTGGCGAGGTGCTGGTGCGGGTGGCCTATGCCGGGGTCAACCGGCCCGATGTGATTCAGCGCCAGGGCTTCTATCCGCCGCCGCCCGGCGCCTCGCCGATCCCGGGGCTTGAGGTTTCCGGCACGGTCGTGGCGCTCGGCGAAGGAGCCGACCCCGCCCTGCTGGGCCAGCCGGTCTGTGCCCTGGTTTCGGGTGGGGGCTATGCCCAATACTGCCTCGCCCAGGCTGAGCACTGCCTGCCGGTGCCACCCGATTTGCCGCTCGATCAGGCGGCGGCGCTGCCCGAAACGCTGTTCACCGTGTGGCACAACGTGTTCGAGCGCGGCTGGGCCAGTGAGGGTGAGACGCTGCTGGTCCACGGCGGCACCAGCGGGATCGGCTCCATGGCGATCATGCTGGGCAAGCTGTTCGGGCTGACGGTGATCGTCACCTGCGGCGGGGCGGACAAATGCCGCGCCGCGCTGGCAATCGGGGCAGATCACGCGATCGACTACAAGGCGCAGGACTTTGTCGAGGAAGTGGCGCGAATCACCGACGGCAAGGGAGTGGAGCTGGTGCTCGACATGGTCGCGGGCGACTATGTGATGCGCAATCTCAAATGCCTCGCTGACGACGGCCGCCATGTGACCATCGCGGTGCAGGGGGGGCTGCAGGCGACGATCAACATGGCCGAAGTGATGCGCCGCCGCCTGACGCTGACCGGATCGACCCTGCGTCCGCGCTCCAACACGTTCAAGGCGCTGCTCGCCCGGGAAATAGCGCAGCTTGTCTGGCCGCTGGTTTGGCAAGGAGCGCTCCGCCCGGTGATGGACCAAGCCTTTCCGCTGGCCGAGGTCGGCGCCGCCCATGCCCGGATGGAAGCGGGCGGGCATGTCGGCAAGATCGTACTGGCGGTCGGTTGATCCTTGCCCCCGACAGCGAATCCGCTTAGAGGCACTGGCGAACGGCCGCTCCGCAAGGGGCGGCCCTATCTATTTCTGACGGAGATTTCGCGTGACCCAGCCGACCCCGCTGATGCCGCATGCGACCGCCTCGTGGCTGGTCGACAACACCGCGCTGAGCTTTGAGCAGATCGCCGAATTCTGCGGCCTGCATATCCTCGAGGTCCAGGCGATGGCGGACGATCTGGCCAGCTCCAAGTACACCGGGCGCGATCCGGTGCGCGCGGGCGAGCTGACCATGGCCGAAATCGAAAAGGGCCAGGACGATCCGGGCTATGCGCTCAAGATGCAAAAGGCGCCGGTGACCGTCAGCCGCACCAAGGGACCGCGCTATACCCCGGTGTCCAAGCGCCAGGACAAGCCCGATGGCATCGCCTGGATCCTGCGCAACCACCCCGAAATCTCGGATGCGCAGATCGGCAAGCTGATCGGCACCACCCGCAACACCATCGCCGCGATTCGCGATCGCAGCCACTGGAACATTTCCAACATCCAGCCCAAGGATCCGGTCACGCTGGGTCTGTGCAGCCAGCGCGAGCTTGATTCGATCGTGGCCAAGGCGGCCAAGAAGGCCGGGCTGATCGACGAAGCGGGCGACGATGCACGTCTGGGCGACGATCGCGAGGCTCTGCTCGAAGAGCTGCGCGCCGAACGCGAGGCTCAGGCCAAGGCTGCCGGTGAAGCCGCCCAGGAAGCCGAGGCGGCGGCCTGGCTCGAAGCCAAGCGCGCGGCGGAGGCGGCTGGCGAAGAATAAGGCGCCTGACCGAATCGAAAAGGGCGGCCCTCCGATCGGGAGGCGCCGCCCTTTTTCGTATCGGCCCTTAGCCTTTCGGCCCGGCCTGTCAGTTCGCTTCGGAACCGCCCGCCAGGGTCAGGCGCGGTTCGCCTTCGGTGGCGGCGCGGGGCGCGAAACGCCCATCGACCTGCGCGCCCTGCTCGATGGTCAAGGCGTCATAGTGCACGTCACCATGGATTCGCGCGCTCTTCAGCACCACCAGTTCGCGCACCGCGATCGTGCCGCGGACAAGGCCGGAAAGACGCGCGCTTTCGGCCTTGATCGCACCGACGATCTCGCTCGCCTCGCCCTGGACCAGCGAGGTGCAGGAAACATCGCCCTCGACCTTGCCGTCGATATGCAGGTCGGCGGTGGCGGAAACGTCACCCTTGATGCGGGTATCGGCGCCGAACACGGAGAAGGTCGAACCGGCCATGGTGGAGCTCCTGACGGGCGCGCTAGGCGCCGGGTTGGGTTTCTTGCTGAACATGGGTCACTGCCTCAAGGAAGGGACGCGGATTGACCGGCCGGTCGTTGACCCGCACTTCGAAATGCAGATGCGGCCCGGTTGAACGCCCGGTCGATCCGATCACCCCGATCAGTTCGCCGGGCATCACCAGTCTGCCCTGCTGGGTGCGAAAGCCCGACATGTGGGCATAGCGCGTGACCAGCCCGTTGCCGTGGTCGATCTCGACGCAATTGCCATAGCCCGAGCGCTGACCGACAAAGCTGACCCGGCCTTGCGCGGCGGCATAGATCGGCGCGCCATAGGGGCCCTTGAAATCGAGCCCGGGATGGAATTCGCCGCCGCCGCCGGTGAAGGGATTGGCGCGAAAGCCGAAGCCGGACGAGATATATTCGAAATTGGCCGGCATTGCCTGCGGCAGCCGCGCGACCGAGCGTTCAAGCGCGTCCATCCGCGCCATGCTCAGCGCGAAACGCTCAAAGCGGGGGTCGATCGAGCCATCGGACGAAGTCGCCATCGCCAGCAGCGGACCGCCCTGGGCGCTGCGATCGTCGAGCGAGGAAAGCATGGCGCGCGGGTTGAGGCCGAGGCGGGCCAGCCGGGCCTCGGCGGCGGCGGCGCGGCGATCGGCCAGGCGGGTGAGCCCTTCGATCAGCGCCAGCTGGCGGGCCTCGATCTGCACCAGCCCGGCGGCCTGGGGCACCGTGAGCGAGACCTTTTTGACGGTCTGGGCGGTTTCGCTCGAACTGTCGGAAACGGTTTCGCCGGCACGGGCATCCTTGGGCAGGTCACCCAGCACCGATTGGGTGGTTTTCTCGATGAAATCCTGCCGCCGCCTGAGATCGTCGGTAACCTTGCCCATATCTTCGCCATAGGCATTGAGGCGGCTTTCGGAGGTCGCGACCTTGGCCTCGCGGTCGAGCAGTGAAAGCCGGTCACGGTTGGCGATGTAGCTCGACACCGCCATCACCGCCATGCTGGTCAGCCAAAACAGCGCCAGCGCGGCCACGGCGCCGGCGGCAATCATCTGGACCTTCGCGGTCACCTTGATGAAACGGACCTGCCCTTCGGACCGCATGAAGAATTCGCGATCCGGAAACCAGTTCCGCAGGCGCTCTCTCAGCGCGCTGGCGGCTAGCAGTTGCAAGACGACCCCTTCAGTCCCGACCCTTCGTACGCGCGGGGCGCTAGCATCTTGAATCGCGCGTGGCGAATCGCCCACAGGGGAGAGTCGTTGAATCGAATGACTCACGCGATGAGTCGTTTCGGCTGCAACGATTCTGCAGCGGTGACAGTGCGTCGGCGCGGTGCTAGGCGCTGCCGGGCCATGACCGCCCAGACTGCCACCCTTGCTCCTTCCGAATCTCCCGAAGCGCTGGTGGCGCGGCTCGCCCGGGCCGGACGCGCCGCCCAGGCCGTGCTGGCGCGGCTCGACTCGCCGGCCAAGGCGCGCGCATTGCACGCCGCTGCCCAGGCGCTGCGCGACGATGCCGCGCAGGTGCTTGCCGCCAATGCCGGGGATCTGGTCCGGGGCGAGGCCCATGGGCTGACCGGCGCCATGCTCGACCGGCTGCGGCTCGATCCCGCGCGGCTGGAGGCGATCGCCGCCGCAGTCGATCAGGTCGCCGATCTGCCCGATCCGGTGGGAGAGGTGATTTCTACCGCCACGCGCCCCAACGGGCTGGTTCTCAGCCGGGTGCGCATCCCGATCGGTCTGATCGGGATCATCTACGAGAGCCGCCCCAACGTTACTGCCGATGCCGCCGCGCTGTGCCTGCGTTCGGGCAACGCGGTGCTGCTGCGCGGCGGGAGCGAGGCGGTGGAGTCCAACCGGGCAATTCATGCCGCGCTCGTCAAGGGGCTGGTTTCGGAAGGAATTCCTGCCGATGCCGTGCAGCTGATCCCAACCCAGGACCGCGCCGCAGTGGGCGCGATGCTGACCGCAGCGGGGCTGATCGACATGATCGTGCCGCGCGGCGGCAAAAGCCTGGTCGCGCGGGTCCAGGCCGATGCGCGGGTGCCGGTGCTCGCGCATCTCGACGGGATCTGCCACACCTACATCCATTCCGCCGCCGATCCGGAAATGGCCCGGGCTATCGCGCTCAACGCCAAGATGCGCCGCACCGGGATTTGCGGAGCGATGGAAACGCTTCTGCTCGATGCGCGCTTCCCGGCGTCGCAGCAGGTGGTTGCCGATCTGCTGGGCGCCGGGTGCGAGCTGCGCGGCGATGCCCGCGCGCAGGCGCTGGATTCGCGCATCGTTCCGGCCCAGGCCGAAGATTGGGACACCGAATACCTCGATGCCGTGCTCTCGGTGGCGGTCGTCGATGGCCTCGACGCGGCGCTGGCCCACATTGCGGCGCACTCCTCGCACCATACCGACGCGATCGTCTCCGAGGATCCGGCGGCGCTCGAGCGGTTCCTCGCCGAGGTCGATTCGGCGATCGTCATGGCCAATGCCAGCACCCAGTTTGCCGATGGCGGCGAATTCGGGCTGGGCGCCGAGATCGGCATCGCCACCGGAAGGCTCCACGCGCGCGGCCCGGTCGCCCTCGAAGGGTTGACCACCTACAAATGGGTGGTGCGCGGCACCGGGCAAGCGCGGCCTTGAACAGGGTTGGCCTGCTTGGCGGGTCGTTCAATCCCGCGCACGGCGGGCACCGCCGGATCAGCCTGTTCGCGCGCAAAGCGCTGGGGCTGGACGAGGTCTGGTGGCTGGTCTCACCGGGCAATCCGCTCAAGCCGGCCAAGGGCATGGCCCCGCTTGGGGCGCGGCTTGCGTCGGCCCGGCTGCAGGCGCGGCGCGCACCAATCCGCCCGACCGCGATCGAGCGCGAGCTGGGCACGCGCTATACCATCGATACCCTGCGCGCGCTGATCCGCCGCTATCCGCACACGCGGTTCGTCTGGCTGATGGGGGGCGACAATCTGGCCCAATTCCATCGCTGGAAAAGCTGGCGCGCGATCGCGCGCATGGTGCCGATTGCGGTTATCGCTCGTCCCGGCTATGATGGCGCTGCCCAGGCGAGCCCCGCCGGGGCCTGGCTCGGCCGATACCGGCGGTCCGCGGCCAGAGTGAAGCACCGGGCAGGATGGAGCGCACCCGCGCTGATACACTTGCGTTTCGATCCCGATCCGCGCTCGGCGACAGCGATTCGCCGCGCCGATCCAGACTGGGCCAGCCGCTATTCCGGCCGGGCCATGCGCGATCCGCTGACGCACCATCCCGTCGATCCCGACAGCACCAAGGGTCCCGCCGCGTGAGCGTTCCGGCCCGCCGTGCCGCCCGCACAGAGGAGCCGTTTCCGCTTACATGACGCAAGTCCAGGCCATGCCGGCCACACCCGGCGTTCCCACCCCGCTCCCCCACTCGGAGCCGGGCTCGCTCCACGAGCTGATCCTGAAGTCGCTCGACGACGACCAGGCGCAGGAGCTGGTTTCCATCTCGCTTGAGGGCAAGAGCTCGATCGCCGACCATATGGTGATCGCGTCGGGCCGCTCGACCCGCCAGGTCGCGGCCATGGCGCAGAAACTGGCCGAGCGAATCAAGCAGGGCGGCTTCGGCCATGCCCGGATCGAGGGGCTGCCCGCCGCCGACTGGGTGCTGATCGACGCCGGCGACGTGATTGTTCACCTGTTCCGCCCCGAAGTGCGCAGCTTCTACAACCTTGAGCGGATGTGGGGTTTCGGAGACAGCGCCGGGACGGCCTGAACCCGATCCGATGCGCCTGCACATCATTGCCCGCGGCAAGATCGGCCGATCGAGCGAGGCCGAGCTGGTCGATCGTTATGCCAAACGCATCGCCTGGCCGTTCCGGCTGAGCGAATTGCCCGATACCGGCGGCACCCTGCCTGCGCCGCTGGCCCCGCATCGCGATGTTTTGCTCGACGAGCGCGGCAAGCAGCTTTCCTCCGAAGAATTCGCCGCCTTGCTGGGCAAATGGCGCGATGAGGGTGTGCGTGAAACGCGCTTCCTGATCGGGGCGGCCGATGGCCACGGTGCGGCCGGGCGCGAAAAGGCCGATCTTCTGCTGGCCTTTGGCACGATGACCTGGCCGCACCTGCTGGCCCGCGCCATGCTGGCCGAGCAATTGTGGCGCGCGACCAGCATTTTGGCTGGTCATCCCTACCATCGTTCGGGATAAGGCCCCGGCCATGAAGCCTCGCCACGCCCTGTTCCTCGTGCCGCTTGGCCTGATCGCCGGATTGGGCGCCGTGGCGGCGCAGGAGCAGCTGCAGCAGCCTTATGAGACTGTGGAGGAAACCCGCCAGGCGCTGGCCGACGCGCGCAGCCAGGGCGAGGCCGCGCGCGCGCGCGCCGAGGCCCTGGAGGCCAATGCCCGCACCGCCGTCGCGGCTGCCGACCGCACTGCCGAGGAGAGCGCCGCGCTGGCCGCGCGAATCCAGCAGTCCGAAGCCGAAATCGCGGCCAACGAAGCGCGCATCCGCCTGCTTGAGCGGGACAGGATTGCCTTGCGCGGCGAGCTTGCCCAGGGGCAGCGTCCGCTGGTCCGTTTGACTGGCGCCTTGCAGCGGCTGGCGCGGCGCCCCCCGATCCTTTCGCTGCTGCGCCCGGGATCGCTGCGCGAGGCGGTCTATCTTCGCGCCACGCTCGAATCGATGATGCCCGAGGTCGAACGCCGCACCGCCGGAGTGCGCGCGCGCCTGGCGCGCGCGCGTGAACTGGAACGCCAGACGCGCGAGGCGCAGACCGGTTTGCGAACCTCGATCGGCCAGCTCGCCGAGCGGCGCGAACAGCTCAATGCCCTCGAATCCCGGCAACGACTGGCCTCGCGCGCCGCCGGGGTGGTCGCCGACCGCGAAGCCGAACGCGCGCGGGCGCTGGGCGAGCAGGCCCGGGATCTTTCGCAACTGGTGGGCGATCTGGGCAAGGCCAGCGCGCTGCGCGAGGAGCTTGCCGCGCTGCCTGGGCCGGTGCTCCGCCCGCCCTTGCCGCAGCAGGCGCAGGTTGGCGCAACGGCCCCGTCCCCGCCATCCCCGCCAACAGGGGCCCCGGCGCGGTACATCCTGCCGGCGGCAGGGCGCGTCGTGGCTGGGTTTGGCGACGAAGCCGCGGGGCGGCCCCGCTCACGCGGTGTCTCGATTCTGGCACGCGGCGCCGCGCAGGCTGTCGCTCCTGCCGCCGGGCGGGTGGTTTTTGCCGGAACCTACCAGGGCTATGGCAACATCGTCATCATCGAGCACGGCGGGGGCTGGACCTCGCTGGTCACCGGGCTGGCCGTGCTCGACACCCGGGTCGGCAGCGAGCTGGTTGCCGGGGCACCGCTTGGCACGGCCGGACCCGGTCGCCCGGTGCTGACGCTCGAGCTCCGGCATGACGGTGAGCCGGTTAACCCGCTCGACTTCCTCAAGGGCTGAAGTCCCTTGTCGAGCGCCATCTGGCGTTAAGTTCTGTCCCGCTATAGAGAGGCGCGATCACGCGAAAGGCCCGCACCGAATGAAGCTTGCTCCCCTGTTCCGTTCCATTCTGCTGGTCAGTGCCGTTGCGTTGATCCCCGCGACAACTGCGGGGCTGGCTGCGGTGGATGGCCGCGCGGGTCCGCAATTCGGGCGGCTGTTGACGGTCTATCAGCTGATCAAGGCGCAATATGTCGAACCGGTTGAGGACGACAAGCTGGTCGACGGGGCGATCGACGGGATGCTCGCCGCGCTCGATCCGCACAGCGACTATCTCCAGGGACAGACGCTCGAACGGCTCAACAACCTGATCGACGGCAACTATTCGGGTCTGGGCCTTTCTGTCGGCATGGACGATGGCGCCGTCAAGGTGATCGCACCGCTCAAGGGCAGTCCCGCCGCCGCCGCCGGGGTCAAGGCCGGGGACTATATCACCCATCTCGACGGCAAGCTGATCTACGGGATCGAGCTTGACGACGCGGTGGCTCAGATGCGCGGCGAGGCCGGAACCAAGATCCGCCTCACCGTATTCCGCCCTGGCCGGGACCAGCCGTTCGATGTCACCGTGACCCGCGGAGTAATCACGCTTGAGCCGGTGACCTGGGAACTCAAGGACAATGTCGGGGTGATCTCGGTCAACGAGTTCAGCCGCGATGTCGGCAAGCAGGTGAGCGAGGCGATTGCCGATCTCAAGGCGAAGTCGGGCGGCAAGCTTAGCGGCTTTGTGCTCGACTTGCGCCAGAACCCCGGCGGTTCGCTTGACGAGGCCGTGGCCTTGTCAGACTTGTTCCTGACAAAGGGCGACATCGTCTCGCAGCGCGGACGCAATCCCGAGGACAACGAATTCTACAAGGCGGAGAGCATGTTTCCTGGCGATGCGGCCAGGGGATTGCCGGTGGTCGTGCTGATCGATGCCGGGTCGGCCTCGGCCTCCGAAATCGTTGCCGGGGCGCTGCAGGACCAGCGCCGCGCGGTGGTGATGGGCGAGCGCAGCTTTGGCAAGGGTTCGGTCCAGTCGCTGTTCCAGCTCGACAAGAAGCATGCGGTCAAGCTGACCACGGCGCGCTATTACACGCCGTCTGGGCGCTCGGTGCAGGAGGGAGGGATCGAGCCGGATATCCGCGTGCCCCAGCTTTCCGATCCCGACGCGGCCAAACGCCAGCAATTTGCGCTGCGCGAAAGCGACCTGCGGCGGCATCTGGTCAACGAGGTAGGGATCGACGACAAGAAGCTTGAGGCCGATACCCAGGCCGATCCGCGATTCAAGGCCACGCCGGAGGAGCTCAAGGCCAAGGGCGTCACCGACTTCCAGCTTTCCTATGCGATCCAGACGCTCAATCGCACGGTCGGGGCCGGAAAGCGCAAGTGATCCCCACCACCAACCTCGGCTATGCCCGTCTGCTTGCGCTGGCGGTGCCCGCTGCGCTGCTAGGTGGGGCCTATTTCGGCCAATACGCTTTCGGACTCTACCCGTGCGAGATGTGCTGGTGGCAGCGCTATCCCCATTTCGCCGCGCTGGGGCTTGCCGCCCTGGCCTATGCGGTGCCTGCGCAGTCGCGGATCCTTGTCGCACTGGCCGCAATGGGCATCGTCGCTTCCGGGCTGATCGGCGCCTACCATGCCGGGGTCGAATACCACTGGTGGCAGGGGTTGACTGCCTGCACCGCGCCTGCCGCGACCGGCGCGGGAGGCAGTGCTCTCGATGCCATTCTCGACGCTCCGCTTGTGCGCTGCGATCAGGTGCAGTGGCAATTGTTCGGGATCAGCCTGGCGGGATACAATTTCTTCATTTCGTCCGTGGCGGGGCTGGCGATATTTCGGCTGCTTGCCAAAGGCGGAAGGGCTGAGGGATGAGCGAGGAGCGCACCCGGCGCATGCTGCGGGTCGATCAGGCCGGTGAGTACGGCGCGACCCGGATCTATGCCGGGCAATTGGCGGTGATGGGAAATCGGTCCGAACTTTCGGGCGAGATTCGCCACATGGCCGATCAGGAAGCGAACCATCTTGCCCGGTTCGATGCCATGGTTTCCGCGCGCGGCGTGCGCCCAACCGCGCTGCAACCCTTGTGGCACGTTGCCGGATTCGCCCTTGGCGCGGCCACCGCGCTGATCGGTCCGAAAGCGGCGATGGCCTGTACCGCCGCGGTAGAGGAGGAGATCGACCGTCACTATTCCGCCCAGCTCGATGAACTGGGCAACGACGATCCCGAACTCGCCGCGACGATTCGCGAATTCCGCGAGGATGAGCGCGATCACCGGGACACTGCACTGGCGCACGGCGCGGAGCAGGCTCCGGCCTATCCCGTACTCGCCGGGGCGATCCGGCTGGGTTGCCGTCTGGCCATCCGCCTGGCGGAGCGAATTTGATCCGCGCCAAGGCGGAACCATACTTCAGCTGTCATTCAGGCGCCGAGCGGCCTATACTGGTGCCGAACCTTGGAGTTTTCGATGCGTAACAGCTGCCTTGCCTTCGCCGCGCTTGCCGCCACCCTTGCTCTTGCCAGTCCAGCGGCGGCGCAGGACGCGCCCGCCGCGCCCGAGCCCAAGGTCAACATGCTGATTATCTTCGGCGATGACAAATGCCCCGAATCGACCGACGACGTGATCAACGTCTGCGCGATCAAGGTTGAGGCAGAGCGCTATCGCATTCCCAAGGAGCTGCGCGAAAGCTCCTCACCCGCGAACGAAGCCTGGAACAACAAGGTGCTGGCCTATCAGACGGTTGGCGCCAGCGGTACCAATTCGTGCTCGCCCACAGGCGCGGGCGGCTGGACCGGTTGTTCGGCGCAGCTGATCAATGCTGCCTATGCGGAAAAGAAGAATTCCTCGGACGTCAAATTCGGTGAACTGATTGCCGCCGAACGCGAAAAGCGGCTCTCGACCATCGATGCCGATGCCGCGGCCACCCAGGCCCGGGTCGAGCAGGCCGAAAAGGAACATGAAGCCCGCCAGCTCGCGCTTGAGGAAGAGCAGCAAAAGGCCGAAGCCGATGCAGCGGTGCCGGCTGAGCTCAACGCCGCGCCGCCCAAGAACTGATTGGCGCCAGGGGATCGGTTGGCGCGCCGCCCAGGGCGAAGCCGGGACTGCACCCTTCACTGTGGCACGATTGCAACCATGGCCAAGTAGCGCAACTCCCTTGCGCATCTGGCGGATTTGCTCTTTTCTTTGCCGCCTGAACGTGTATGCAGTGGCACCAATGCGGAAACCGGATGTTAAACAACGGGCGCGCATTCGCCACCTTTGAGTTCAAACCACTTTGTTGATGAGGGGTACCTATGACTACCAAGCACAAGCTGACACTGCTCGCCGGCACGGCGATCGCGCTCGCCGCGACTCCGGCCCTTGCGCAAACCGTTGTCTCCGCCCAGCCTAACGGCGGCGCCTATTTCGAGAGCGGGTTCATTTCGGACGGCTCGACGCCGACGATCACCAACAACAACGTTGTCCCGGGCGTCAGCTATGATTCGACCAACGTCCAGACCGGCACCGAAACCTTTTCGGATTGGTGGAACACCGATGTCGCCGGCGGCGTAACCGTCAACGGCAACGCGTGGGGCAACTACGATTCGACCGAAACCACCGTCACCCATGTTGACCTGGTGGTTCCGGCCAACACCGTCACCTATCCGTCGACCTATAACAACACCGGCGGCACCGCGAACTACATCAACGTGTACGGCAGCAACTCGACCGGCACGGCGATCACCAACACCAACATCACGACCGACAGCCCCGCGGCGGTTGGCAACTCGGTGAACCTGACCCAGACCGTGTCGTCGATCGATTCGACCGGGATCACCTTCGCGACCTACACCGGTACTGCGACCTACCAGATCCCCAACCCCAACGCTGGCGTGAACAACTATTTCGACGTCAACTTCAACACCACCCCGGTTTCGGGCACCACCCTCGATCAGAACGGCCTGACCACCACCGGCGTGGTTGACACCCCGGTTGTCCAGAACAGCAACGGTTCGCTGCTGCTGCAGGGCAACGGCCCGAGCTACGTGCAGGTTAACGACAACAGCGTCGTGATCCATGGCGGCACCAGCTCGACCACTGGCACGTTCGACAATGCCGGGTTCCACGTCGTTGACACCGGCAACGGTTTGATCTTCGACGTTGACAGCAACGGCAACGGTTACTTCCTCGGCAACGTCAGCGCGGTTGACGGCAACTTCTCGGGCAATGTTGGCGTCGGCGGCAATCTGAGCGTCACCGGCACCACCACGCTGACCGGTGTGCTCAATGCCAACGGCGGGATCAACACCACCACCATCAACGCCACCAGCGGCAACTTCACGGGCAATGTGCAGGCTGCCACCTTCACCTCGCAGTCGGGCGCCTACTTCAACCAGAACAGCTCGAGCTCGCAGAATATCTGGTGGAATGACGGCACCAATTACTACTACAACGATGCTGCTGCCTGGTACAATCAGATCTATTGGAGCGACGGTACCAATTCCAGCTACACCACCCAGGACTATTCTGGTATCTATGCTTCCAACAACGCGGGCAACTACGCCAACCACACGGCCTATGGCTTCTCGACCAATGGTGACGTCACCACCAACACGCTGAATGCCACCACGGCCACGATCGGTACGGTGAACTCGACCACCATCAACAACTCCGGTGCGACCAACACCGGGTCGCTGGCGGTAACCAACAACGCAACTGTTGGCGGCAACCTTGCGGTAACCGGCACCACCACTCTGACCGGCGCCCTCACCGCTAACGGTGGCGCGACGGTGAACAATGGCCTCACCGTCAACGGTGGTTCCACCCTCAATGGCGGCGCGACGGTCAATGGCCTGCTCACCGCTAACAACGGTGCGACCATTGCCAACGGCCTTACCGTCACCAGCGGCGGCGCCAACATCACCGGCAACAGCTCGGTGACCGGCAACCTCGGCGTCAGCGGAACCACCACCACCGGTGCTCTCGCCGTCACCAATAACGCCTCGGTGGGCGGCAACCTCGCGGTTACCGGCACCACCACGCTGACCGGCGCTCTCACTGCCAACGGCGGTGTCAGCACCACCAACCTCGTCACCTCGGGTACCGCCACTGTCGGCACCAATCTGACCGTGATGGGTACCACCGACGTGCGCGGCGCCATCTTCAACGGCGGCACTGCCAACGGCGGCGCGGTCTACGTGAACGATGCGCTCACCGTCACCGGCAATGTCGGGGTCGGCACGGTCGTGATCAACAGCAGCACCAACAAGATCTCCGGTCTTGCCAATGCCACGCTGTCCTCGTCTTCGACCGAAGCGGTTACCGGGCAGCAGCTGTTCGCCACCAACACCGCCCTTGCCACGCTCGATGCGCGTGAGGCTGCTCACTACAGCCTGCTCAACCATCGCGCCGACAAGGCCTATCAGGGTGTTGCGATGGGCTTCGCGATGAACGCGGCTCCGCTCAACCTCGATGACGGCGAAGGCGGTATCTCGGCTGGCGTCGGCGTGTTCGAAGGCCAGTGGGGCGGCGCGATCAAGGCGCAGTTCGTCACCGAAAGCGGCTTCGGCATCGGTGCCAACCTCGGCTTCTCGGAAGACGCGGTCGGCGGCGGCGTGGGCGCCAGCATCAAGTTCTGATCCAGAACTCGATCGAACCAAAAAGAATCGGGCCGCAGCAATGCGGCCCGATTTCTTTTTGCGCTGCGAAGGGAGCACCCGTCGAACGCGGTACAGGCGCCGGGATAAGGCAAACCCTATCGACAGACTTGACGCGCCTGGTCCGGGATGAAACCCTGTTTTGCGCTCAGCTTCGGTTCAGCACGCGCAGCAGATAGGCCGATCCAATCGATGTCGTGGTCCGCGCATCGCGAGAAATGAAGACAGGAACCCGATAACCAATGAAGCGCATCACACTTCGCAGTCGTCTGGCCATGTCCGCATTGGCCGCGTGCCTGCTTGTCCAGCCAGCCCATTCCGCCGGCTACGTGAACAATCGGGCGAACTGGCAGAGCCTCTCCGGCGAGGCCAAGATCGGCTATGCCCAGGCGATCAACGACAGCCTCAACTATGTTTTCGCCGATGACAGTCTTGCCGAGGCACTCGGCAAGCAAGGCCGGATCACCTGCCTTATCGCCAACAAGATCACCGCTGCCCAGCTCGCCGACCGTATCAGCGACACCTACAAGGACGATCGTTATGAAGCGCTAGCTCCATCAGCGGTATACATTATCCGCATGACCCAGGAGTGCCGCCAGTTTATCAACAAGGCGCGCATGGACTTCGGTCTTGCACCCCAATAATCGATTGTCCCACAAATCCGGGCCACCAACGATCGCGCAATGCGATAAACGAAGTCCGCCATCACGAAGGTACCCCATTCCATGACCAAAACGATCGCGACCCTGCTTGTTGCCATTGCAATCGTCGCCCCGGCCGCCGCACAAGCCCAGAATCAGAACGCACAACGCCCAGCGGCGACTCAGAACGCGCAGCGCCCTGCCGGCCAGGTCCAGCAGCAGATCACGACCATTCCGCAGGTCTGCCGCATCCGTGAGCGCGATATCATCGCCCTCAACGGCGTAATCGCAGAGCGCCGTAACGCGATGCAGCAGCAAACCGACCAGGCCAACCGGCAAGCGATCGTCCAGCAGCTTCAGGGCTACGTCAACGCGCTGACAGAGGTCGAAAATTCCTGGGCCCGGATGGGCTGCGGGCCGATGCTCTATCCGCCCGCCAAGTGATCCCGAAGCACCCGATATGCCAGGACTGAGCTAGCTCAGTGCAATATCGGGTGCGTCCTCCTGCTTCATCCCGATCAGGTGATAACCCGCATCGACATGGTGCACTTCACCCGTGACACCCGAACTCAGGGATGAAAGGAAATAGAGGGCCGAGCCGCCGACATCCTCGATTGTCACGTTGCGACGAAGCGGCGAATTCAATTCGTTCCACTTGAGAATATAGCGGAAATCGCCAATTCCGCTCGCCGCCAGGGTGCGGATCGGCCCCGCCGAAATGGCATTGACCCGGATATTCGACGGGCCAAGATCGTTGGCCAGATACTTGACGCTGGTTTCCAGAGCCGCCTTGGCCACGCCCATAACGTTATAGTGCGGGACAACCTTTTCGGCACCGTAGTAGGACAGGGTCAGAATGGAGCCCCCATCGGGCATCAAGGCCATCGCCCGCTTGGTCACGGCGACCAGGGAATAGGCCGAAATATTCATCGTCATCAGGAAATTGTCGAGACTGGTATCGTAATAGCGGCCGCGCAGTTCACTCTTGTCGGAAAAGCCGATCGCGTGGACCACGAAATCGATCGACGGCCATCGCTCAGCCAGGAGGGAAAAGGCGGTGTCGAGCGCCGCCATATCGCTCACGTCGCAATCGATCAGGAAATCGCTTCCCAGGCTCGCCGCGAGCGGTCTAACCCGCTTCTCCAGAGCTTCCCCCTGATAGGAAAAGGCAAGCTCGGCCCCCGCCTCACGCAGCCTTTGGGCAATCCCCCAGGCCAGCGACTTGTCATTGGCGAGACCCATGATCAGCCCGCGCTTGCCTTGCATCAATTGACTCATCTTGATTCCGTCGTCCCTTTACCGCCGGCTCGATCCGGTACCTGCCTTGCCGATCCGGCCTTCAGCCTCGCGTTCCTCGGGGCTCTCGGCCAAGGCGGCATTGAGCTCGGCACCGATTACCATTCCTAAGCCCACCAGCCAGAAAAAGAAAAGCGAGATCATCACGCCCGCCAGGCTGCCGTAAGTGAGATCGTAGGTGAAAAAGCGCCGCAGCACCCCGGGAAGGGCGACGCTGACGGCTACCCACCACCCGGTCACCAGAAGCGCCCCGGGCCATTTCGGATAGGGATGGGCCCGGTAAGCCGTTGGGGTAAGTGTGAAAAACAGCACGTACAGAGCCATGTAGATCACAGCGGCAGGGACAAAGCTCGACGTGAAAAGGGCACCGGCAAGAGAATCGAGCCGCGGGAACCAGGCCGCCACGACCTCCTGGGCAGCGCCAAGCGCAACCTGCGCCAGAAGTGCGAAAAGCAACGCCACCACGGCCCCGACCGTCACTCCCGATGAAATCAGCCGATAGCGCCAGAACGCATAGGCCTCGCGCGTGCCATAGGCGCGGCGCAGGATATCGCGGATCGTCTCGATCAGACTGCCCGCCGTCCAGAGTCCGACCAACCCGCCAGCCCAGAGAAGCCAGCCGCTGCGGGCAACGATCACATCCCGCGCCACCGGCTCCAAGGCATGCGCCGCAACCGGCGGCAGCGCGGCCAGAAAGGTATGGACGGATCCTTCCCGCTGGGCCTGCTCGCCCACCAGGCTGAACACCGCGCCAACGGTGACGAAAAAGGGAAACAGCGCCAGGATCGCCATGTAGGCCAGATTGCCAGCATGGATGAAACCGTCATGGTAAGCACCGGCCCAGATCCGCGCCAGGACCCGGAAGGGGCGCGAGCGCCAGAAACGCCCGACCTTGCCGATATCGTGATCGTCGATCGCAGCACCCCGCCCTTCGAGCCGGCGCAAGGCGCGCTTGCGCCGCGCCTCGGGCGAAAGATCGCGCAACGTCAGTGGCTGCAGCGGACCATCGCTCTCCAGATCGCGCTCCAGCACCCCGGCGTCCTGCCCCTAGACGCCCATGCGTGCGCGCAAGTTGCGCGGATCGCGCCAGCCTTCGAGGCGTCGAGCCAATTCCTCATCGCCTTCCGGAAGCTGGACTTCGATTGTCACCAGCTGATCGCCGCGGCTGCCGTCCTTGCGGGTAAAACCCTTGCCCTTGAGCCGCAGCGTCTTGCCCGAGCTTGTTCCGGGCGCCACGGTCAGCATCACCGCGCCTTCGGCGGTGGGAACCTTGATCTTGGCTCCACTCACCGCCTCATCGAGGCTGATCGGCAGATCCAGGCGCAGGTTGTCACCATCACGGCGGAAAAACGCGTGCGGCTGGAATTGTATCGTCACCAGGGCATCGCCAGCGCCGCCCGGTCCGGGCTCGCCCTTGCCGGACAGGCGCATCTGCGTGCCATCCTCGACGCCGGCGGGCAGCTTGAGGTCGATCGTCTTGCCGTCAGCCAGGGTAATCCGCTGGGTTGCCAGCAAGGCGGCATCGGGAAGCGAGACCCCCAGCTTGTAATGGACATTGCCGCCCTTGGGCGCGGCGCGCTGGCGCGTGGTTCCGCCGCCGAAGCCGCCACGACCGCCAAACAGGCCTTCGAAGATATCGCCCAGGTCGATCCCTTCTCCGCCGCCGAAGCCCTCGAATCCGTCGGCACGAAACCCGCGCTGGTTGCCACCGCCGAAGCCACCCTGTCCTCCGCCGCCGAAACCCATCGTCGGGTTGCCATCGATGTCGATCTCGCCGCGATCGAAACGCGCGCGCTTGTCCTTGTCGGACAGCAAATCGTAGGCCCGCGTCACTTCCGAAAACCGCTCGGCAGCCTTGGGGTTGTCGGCATTGCGGTCTGGGTGCAGCTCCTTGGCCAGCTTGCGATAGGCGGACTTGATGTCCTTTTCGCTCGCGCCGCGCGCCACGCCCAGGATCGAATAGGGATCGGCCATGGATGATAGCTAGGTGCGATGAACGCCCGCGGCAAGGTTTTGACGCAAATTGCGCCCGCCTGCCGCTTCCTAATCGCGCCAGCCAAGGCTATGCGGGTGCGGCGATGGATGAACAGCATGCCCAAAACGCCATTCCCGATGCCGCGCCTTTCGCGCTGTTCGATGAATGGTTTGCCGAGGCCAGGCGTCACGAGCTCAACGATCCCGAAGCCGTTGCGCTTGCCACCGCAACAAAAGATGCGGCCCCGTCGCTGCGGATGGTGCTGATGAAGGATCACGGCGCCGATCTGCTCGGGCCGAAGGGGGGCTTCGTTTTCTACACCAACAGCCACAGCCGCAAAGGCGGCGAGCTTCTGGCCAATCCGCAGGCGGCGATGCTGTTCCACTGGAAGTCGCTGCGCCGCCAGGTGCGGATCGAAGGCCAGATCGTGCAAGTTCCGGACAAGATGGCCGATGCCTATTTCGCCAGCCGCAGTCGCGATTCGCAATTGGGCGCCCATGCGTCGGACCAGTCCGCGCCGCTGGCTTCGCGCGGCGAATTTCTTGCCCGGATCGCCAAAGTCACCGCGCATCATCTGATTGGCGCGGTGCCGCGTCCGCCTCACTGGACCGGCTTTTGCCTTGTCCCCGATGCCTTCGAGTTCTGGATGGATCGTCCGTTCCGGCTCCATGAACGTCGCCGCTTTGAACGCAGTTCCGCGGGGGGGTGGATCAGCACCCTGCTCTACCCATGAACAAGCACCACGAACTCAATCGCAGCGCAGCGCTGGCCAGCATTGCGGTCGCCTTGTTGCTGGTCGCGCTCAAGGTCTGGGCGGTGGTCTCGACCGGATCGACCGCCATGCTTGGCAGCCTTGCCGATACCACGCTCGATCTCATTGCCAGCATCGCGACGCTGGCGGGAGTGTGGGTCGCCGCCCAGCCGGCGGATGACAAGCACCGCTTTGGCCACGGCAAGGCCGAGGCGCTGGCGGCGATGTTCCAGGTGGTGCTGATCTCGATTTCAGCGCTGACGCTGGCCTTCCGTGCGGTGGACCAGTGGATAGCCGGGGCCCGGCCCGAAGGAGCGGAGGGCGGAATCGCGGTTTCAATGCTCGCGATCAGCGCCACCTTCGCGCTTTTGGCCTGGCAGCGCCACGTCATTGCCAGAACCGGCAGCATCGCAATCGCGACCGACCACGTCCATTACAAGTCCGACCTGCTGCTCAACCTGGCGGTTATCGCGGCATTGGCGCTTGACCAGTACGCCGGGATCGCCGGGGCCGACGCGGTGTTCGGGCTGGGCATCGCGCTGTGGCTGGGCTGGGGGGCCTGGGGCGCGTCGCAGGCCGCGATCGAGCAGCTGATGGACCACGAATGGCCCGAGGAGAAGAAGGCCCGCTTTCTGGAGGTGGTCGCGCGCCATCCGGAGCTTCGCGGGCTGCATGATTTGCGCACCCGCACCTCGGGAAATCGCGACTTCGTGCAGTTCCACGTTGCGGTCGACCCGCAGATGACCATTGCCGCCGCCCATGACGTGATGGACGAGATCGAGGCCAAGCTTTGCGCTGAATTTCCCGGGGTGGAAATTCTGATCCACCCCGACCCGGAAGGGCTGGTCAACGAAACCGGGCTGGCCGCGGTCGATCTTCTGGCCGATCGCGAAAGCGCCCACGACCGGGCGGGCTGATCCGGCCTAAAGGTTGCGGCCTTCGCCCGCCAGGAATGCGGCATAGCTGCGGCGAATGCCCTCGGCGAGATCGACAGTGGGTTTCCAGCCCATTGTGGCCAGACGGGAATTGTCCATCAGCTTGCGCGGCGTGCCATCGGGTTTGGACGGATCGGTCAACACCGCGCCATCATGGCCCAGAACCTCCATCACCAGCCGGGCCAAATCGGCGATCGCGATGTCGCTGCCCGAGCCGACGTTGACATGCAATGCATCGGAATAGTTGCGCATCAGGAACAGGCAGGCATCGGCGCAATCGTCGACATAAAGGAATTCGCGCCGCGGGGTGCCGGTGCCCCAGATCGCAACCGGCCCGCCGTGGACTTTGGCCTCGTGCACCTTGCGGATCAGCGCGGGCAGGACATGGCTGCCCTGGGGATCGAAATTGTCTCCCGGACCATAGAGGTTGGTGGGCATGGCGCTGATGAAATCACAGCCATATTGCTGGCGATAGGCCTGGGCGAGCTTGATCCCGGCGATCTTGGCTATCGCATACCATTCGTTGGTCGGCTCGAGCGCGCCGGTCAGCAGCGCTTCTTCGCGGATCGGCTGTTCGGCGAACTTGGGGTAGATGCACGACGAGCCCAAGAACAGCAGCTTCTCCACCTCCGCCGATTCCGCACCCGCCAGGATCGCGGTTTCGATCAAAAGGTTATCGCGCAGGAAATCGACCGGACGGGTGCTGTTGGCAAGGATTCCACCAACCCGCGCCGCAGCGAGGAACACTGCCTGAGGGCGGTGGTTGTGCATCCAGCCCAGCACCGCGCGCTGGTCGGTCAGGTCGAGCGCCTGGCGATCGGCGGTCAGCACCTGGCAATCCTCGTCCGCCAGCCGCCGCACGATCGCGCTGCCAACCATGCCGCGATGCCCCGCGACCCAGACGCGCTTGCCCGCGAGGGAATAAGGGACGTCCATCAGCTCCCGCGGCCGATCTGGGCAGTCTTCATCGTCTCGAGATCGGCCGCGACCATCTCGCGCACCAGATCGCGCACCGAAGTTTCGTGGTGCCAGCCCAGTTTCTGATGGGCCTTTGCAGGATCGCCGATCAGCAGATCGACCTCGGTCGGGCGGAAATAGCGCGGATCGACCGCGACGCGCAGCGCGCCGGAGGCGGTGCAATAGCCTTGTTCGCCGATCCCTTCGCCGCGCCATTCCAGGGCGATCCCGGCATCCGCGAAAGCCCAGTCGACGAATTGGCGGACCGAATTGGTCTCTCCGGTGGCGAGCACGAAATCGTCAGGTTCGTCCTGCTGGAGCATCATCCACATGCCCCGGGCATATTCGCGGGCATGGCCCCAGTCGCGCCGGGCATCGAGGTTGCCGAGATAGAGCACATCCTGGCGCCCCAATGCGATCGCGGCAGCCGCCCGGGTGATCTTGCGAGTCACAAAGGTCTCGCCGCGCAGCGGGCTTTCGTGGTTGAACAGGATCCCGTTGGAGGCGTGGATGCCATAGGCCTCGCGGTAATTGACCACGATCCAGTAGGCATAGAGCTTGGCCGCGGCATAAGGGCTGCGCGGATAGAACGGGGTGGTCTCGCGCTGAGGCACCTGCTGGACCAGCCCGTAGAGCTCGCTGGTTGAGGCCTGGTAGAAACGCGTCTTTCCCTCCAGTCCGAGGATGCGGATCGCCTCGAGCAGCCGCAAGGTGCCCAGCGCATCGGCGTTGGCGGTATATTCGGGGGTCTCGAAGCTGACCTGGACGTGGCTCTGCGCGGCCAGGTTGTAGATCTCGTCCGGCTGTGTTTCCTGGACGATGCGGATCAGGTTGGTGGCGTCGGTCATGTCGCCGTAGTGCAGTGTCAGCTGGGGCGCGGGGACGTGCGGGTCCTCATAGATCTCGTCGATCCGCGATGTGTTGAAAGAGGATGAGCGGCGCTTGATCCCGTGGACCCGGTAACCCTTTTCCAGCAGCAGCCGCGCCAGATAGGCGCCGTCCTGGCCGGTCACTCCGGTAATCAAGGCTGTCTTGGCGCTCACGTGGCAGGCTCCTTGGGGAAAAGTGTAGCGATCCGGGCAATTGCTGCGCGCACCGGAACATGGCGTCCTTCGCCGTCCTGGGTCTTGCCGAGGCGGACGATCGTGACCTCGCGATCAGGAACCACCAGTACGTATTGTGCCAGGTGGCCGTTCATCGAGAAGGCGCTGGCGGGCAATCCCGGCCATTCGATCCGGCCGTCGTCGGCCTGGGGCCGGTTGAGCCAGGTTTGCGCGCCATAGCCGGGATTGCGCGGATTGGGGCTGGTCATGAAGGCGATCCAGGCGGTCGGGACCAGTTGGATGCCCTTGACCGCGCCCTTGTTGCGCAGGAATTCCCCGAACCGGGCCCAATCGCGGGCGGTGCCGTGGATCAGGCTGCCCCCGATCAGGGTTCCGGCGGTGTCGAATTCGGGCACCATACTCTTCATTCCCAGCGGGTCGAAGATCCGGGTGCGCAGATAGTCACACACCACCCGGCGGCGTTCGACGGGATCGGTGCTGGAAGTGAGCGCACGGGCGGCAAGGTCGGCCAGGATCACCGTGGTGGCAGAGGAATATTCCCACTTGCGCCCCGGTTCCGCCTCAAGCGGCTGGGTTTCAGCATAAGCGGCCATGTCGTCGCGCCCGTCGAGGAACAGCATCCGCACTTCGTCGCTTTGATAGGGCGGGTCTCCTGCCTCGGTATGGCGCAGGCCCGAGCGCATTTGCAGCAATTGCCGCAGGGTGATTTCGCCGCGCGGATCGCCCGGACGCTGCCAGGCGGGGATTGGCACGCTTTCATCGAGCCGCAACCGCCCGTCCGCCACCAGCATGCCGATCATCACCCCGGTCACGGTTTTTGCCATCGACCAGGAAACGAAGCGGGTATTCTCGTGGTAGCCAGGGCCGTACCGCTCGGCGACTATCCGGCCATCGCGCAGCACCAGCAGCGCGCGGGTTTCCGATGTCTCTTCACCGGAAAAAAGCGCATCCACCGCTCGGGCCAGCTTTTCGCGGCCGATTCCCGGCTTTTCGATCACTGCGGCAAGGGCTGCCTCGCCGAGCGGTGGAGGCGGCGGCTCGGCCTGTTGTTTGACCGAGCAGCCGATCAGGGCTGGCAGCGCAAGCAGCGGCAGGATAAGGGGCAAACGGTGCACACGCATCATCTCTCACTTGCCCAAAGGCTTGCCGATGGCAACCGTTAACCCTGCAAGACCGGCGCGGCGCGGCACGATCCGCCGTTGGCTTTTGCTGCTGCTGGTCGTGCTGGGCCTTGCCTTGGCCTGGTTCTGGCAGCCGCTGGGCGGCTACGCTCGCACCGGCGCCGCCTATGGCGCGCGGGTCGCCTGCTCGTGCCGCTTTGTTGGCGGGCGCAGCCTGGGTGACTGCAAGAAGGATTTCGAGCCGGGAATGGAGCTGATCGTGCTCTCCGAAGATCTGCAGCAAAAGAGCGTGACCGCCCGTTTCCCGCTGCTGGCCAGCGAAACCGCGCGGCTTCACCCCGGTGAAGGCTGCCGGCTCGATCCGTGGCGCGATTGATCCGGTAACCGATTGGCCAGACAAAGCTGCTAGAACCCGATCCGAACATGAACGCACCCTCGATCACTCCGGTCATCCTTTGCGGCGGCAGCGGCACGCGCCTGTGGCCCCGCAGCCGCGCGGCCAAGCCCAAACCGTTTCTGCCCCTGGTGGATGCAGTGACCCTGTTCGAGGCCACTCTGGCGCGGTGCCCCGCCACGGCGGGCTTTGCTCCGCCGCTGGTGGTGACAGGTGCGGCGCATCTTGCCCATGTCGAGGAGCAGCTTGCCGATCCTGGCGCGCGGGTGATCGTCGAGCCGGTCCAGCGCAATACTGCCGCCGCGATCGCGCTGGCGGCGCTGCGCCTGCCCGGCGACGCGGTGATGCTGATCTGCCCGAGCGATCACCACATCGCCGATGTGGATGCCTTTCAGGCCGCAGCACGGGCCGCGGCAAGCCTTGCCGCTGAGGACTGGCTGGTTTCCTTTGGCATCGCGCCGACCGCGCCCGAAACCGGGTTCGGCTATCTCAAGCGCGGCGCGCCGATCGGCGATCGGGGTTTTCGCACCGCGCAATTCGTCGAAAAGCCCGATCTTGCCCGCGCCGAGGCCTTCCTGGCCGATGGCGCCTATGCCTGGAACGGGGGCATCTTCGCCTTTCGCGCCGGGGCGTTCCTGGCCGAGCTCGAAGCGCACCGCCCGGCGATTGCCAAGGCAGCCCGGGCGGCAGTGGCGGCGGGGCATGATGAGGGGCATTGCTTCCATCCCGGCGCGGCAGAGTTCGCTGCGATCGTCAGCGAATCGGTTGACTATGCGGTGATGGAAAACACCGCGCGCGCGGCCATGGTTCCGGCGGCGATGGGCTGGTCCGACATCGGCAACTGGGATGCGCTTCATGCCGCGCGCGAACACGACGCCGCCGGCAACAGCCTG
>JAKOWQ010000218.1 GCA_029781465.1 Pseudomonadota bacterium | reverse complement strand
AATGGGTTGCCCAGGCCGGATCGACCCCGCTGTTTGTCTATTCGGCGGACCTGATCCGCCAGCGGGTGGCTGATCTGCGTGCGGCGATGCCTGCGCAGCTGCATTTGCATTATGCGGTCAAGGCCAATCCGCATGGGCCGTTGCTGGGGTTGATGGATGGCCTGGTCGACGGGTTCGATATCGCTTCTGGCGGTGAGCTTGCTCTGGCCGCGGCCGCCGGGATCGATCCGGGCCGGATCAGCTTTGCCGGCCCGGGCAAACGCGACGCCGAGCTGGAAGCCGCGATTACCCAAGGCGTTACGCTCAATTGCGAATCCGAATCCGAAGCCGCGCGGGCGCTGGCTGTCGGGGATCGGCTGGGGATCGCTCCGCGCCTGGCGATCCGGGTAAACCCCGATTTCGATCTCAAGGGATCGGGAATGAAGATGGGCGGTGGGGCAAAGCCGTTCGGACTCGATGCCGAGCGGGTTCCGGCATTGGCACGCGCGATCGTGGCGGCGGGTGCCGATTGGCGGGGTTTTCATATATTTGCCGGAAGCCAGGCGCTCGATGCCGCGGCGATTGCCGATACCCAGGCACAGACCCTGGCGCTGGCGGCGCGGCTGGCCGAGGAATCAGGCGTGCCAGTGCCGCATTGCAACCTCGGCGGAGGGTTCGGGATTCCCTATTTCCCCGGCGATGAACCGCTCGACCTCAAGGCGGTTGGCGATGCGCTGACGGAGCAGTTCTCGCACCTGCCCGAGGCGCTGCGCGAAACCCGTTTCTGCATCGAACTTGGCCGCTATCTGGTTGGCGAAGCAGGGGTTTATTTGACCCGCGTGGTCGATCGCAAGGTCAGCCATGGTGAGGTGTTCCTGGTCGTCGACGGTGGGCTGCATCACCAGCTTGCCGCCTCGGGCAACTTCGGCACGGTGGTGCGCCGCAATTATCCGGTGGCGATCGCCAGCCGCTTCGTTGCGGCGCCCGACGAAGAGGCCAGCGTGGTGGGCTGCCTGTGCACCCCGCTCGACCGACTGGCTGACAAGGGCCATTTCCCCAAGGCCGAGCCGGGCGATCTGGTGGCGGTGTTCTGCGCCGGGGCCTATGGCGCCAGCGCCAGCCCCTCGGCCTTCCTCGGTCAGGGACCGGCTGCGGAAATGCTGGTTTAACCAGCAGCTTGGCAGCCGTCCCGAATTGGGACCGGGGGGCGAAAAGCCCATCAAGGCTAACGTAATATTCACCCTTTTTGCCGATAGCCGAGGCTGAATAGCCGGGCCTTCGTGCGGGAAGGGCATGCCCAAGCGGCGGCGCGGCGCTTTCAAAGGATATGCCCGATGCCGATCAACCGTTTTTCCCGCCTGCTTGCCGGCAGTGCCCTGGTCAGCCTTGCGCTGACCGGATGCGCCGGCGGCGCCAATGGTCCGCAGCTGCCGCCCGCGAGCTTTGTGGCGATGCAGGAAGGCCCGGGCGAGGAATACGTCATCGGCCCGCTCGACGAGCTGACCATCTTCGTCTGGCGCAATCCCGAGCTGGGCGCCAAGGTTCAGGTGCGGCCCGATGGGCGCATCACCACCCCGCTGATCACCGACATGCCGGCCGTGGGCAAGACGCCTTCGATGCTGGCCGAGGACATCAAGCTTCAGCTTTCGCAGTACATCCAGGATCCGCTGGTCTCGGTGATCGTCAACAAGTTTGCCGGCACCTACAGCCAGCAGGTGCGGATCGTTGGGGCGACCGAAAAGCCCGCCTCGATCCCTTACCGCGCCAACATGACCCTGCTCGATGCGATGATCGCAGTGGGCGGGCTCAGCGAATACGCCGCGGGCAACCGCGCCAAACTGGTCCGCTTCGACAAGCAAACCGGGCGGCAGCGCGAATATGCGGTGCGTCTCGGTGATCTGCTCAAGAAAGGCGATACCGCTGCCAATGTCATGCTGATGCCGGGGGACGTGATCATCATCCCCGAGAGCACGTTCTGAGGAAGGGCGGCCGGCCAGCACCATGAACAGCATCTACGACGAACTGCGCGCGGCGCTCTTTTCGGTCTGGTACCGGCGCTGGCTGGCGCTTGGCGTGGCCTGGGGCGTGTGCCTGCTGGGCTGGCTGGTCGTGGCGATGATCCCCAACAGCTACGAATCCGAAGCCCGGATCTATGTCCAGCTCGAGGACGTGCTGAGCGATGTGACCGGGCTGCAAAGCAGCTCCAAGCGCGACATCGATCGGGTCCGCCAGACCCTGACCGGCGCGGTCAACCTCGAGAAGGTAATCCGCCGCACCGCGATCGGCGAGGGCATCACCACGCCCAAGCAGATGGAAGGAACGGTGCTTTCGCTGGGCAAGCGGATCAAGGTCGAATCGACCGGAGACAACCTGTTCAAGATCACCGCGAGCTATGGCGATGGCGGCAAGTCCGATC
>JAKOWQ010000208.1 GCA_029781465.1 Pseudomonadota bacterium | reverse complement strand
CGTGGCCTGCGGCTTCACAGCGGGGATTGCAGCATCGGGTGGGGCGGGACTTGCGATGTCGAACCTTATCCTGCATGGCGATGCGGGGATGGACCTGTGGCCGTTCGATGTGCGCCGGTTTTCGGGCCTGCATGCGCAGGGGCGCTATCTGGAGGAACGCGCCATTGAGGCCTATGCCGCCTATTACAAGGTGCATTGGCCGGGCGAGGAAACCCAGGCGGGACGCGGGCTTCGGCGCTCGGCGGTCTATGAGCATCTGATGAAAGCGGGCGCGGTGATGGGCTCGCGCGCTGGCTGGGAGCGGCCCAACTGGTTCGCAGGTCCGGGCGCAAACGCGCATGACGAGCCGAGCTTCGAAGGCAAGCCCAACTGGTTCGGGGCGGTGGCGATGGAGTGCCGGGCGATCCGCGAGCGGGTGGCGCTGATCGACCAGACCTCGTTTTCCAAGTTCGAGATCAGCGGGCCGGGCACGGAAGCGGCGCTGCAGAAGATTGCCGCCAACGATTTGTCAGGGCCCCCGGGCAAGGCGGTCTATACGCAGCTCTGCAACGACAAGGGCGGCATCGAGGCGGATGTGACACTGATCCACGACGCGGCCGATCATGTCTATCTCATCACCGGATCGGGCTTTGGCTTGCGCGATTCCGGCTGGGTGGCGCGGCACCTGCCGAAGGGTGTCACCATCCGCGAGGTGACCAACGCCTTCACGGTGCTGAACATCGTCGGGCCCAAGTCGCGCGAGGTGCTGCAGTCGGTCAGCGACGACGATCTGTCAAATGCGGCGCTGCCGTTCCTCAGTGTGCGGAAGATCGCCATCGGCAATGCCGAGGCGATGGCGGTGCGCGTGGGATATGTGGGTGAGCTCGGGTATGAGCTCTATATTCCGCAGGAGTACGGCGCTCATGTTTATGAGACGCTGTGGGCGGCGGGGCAGGACTTCGGCATCGCCAACGCCGGCTACCGGGCGATCGATTCCTGCCGGCTGGAGAAGGGCTACCTCTACTGGTCGGGCGACATTTCGCCGGACTACAACCCCTACGAGGCAGGGCTCGGCTTCGCGGTGGCGCTCGACAAAGGCGACTTCATCGGCCG
>JAKOWQ010000196.1 GCA_029781465.1 Pseudomonadota bacterium | reverse complement strand
CGGCGACGTACCCTTCGTGACGGCAGCGACCATGCGGGCGATGATCGCGCGGCTGCACGGCGCGGACAATCCCGCCGTGGTGGTGCTGGGGTTTGAGCCCGCCGATACGCTGCAATACGGGCGGGTCATCGCCGATGGCGACCGGATCGTGAAGATGGTCGAGCACAAGGACGCCAGCGAGGCCGAGCGCGCTTGCCGGCTGTGCAATTCGGGCCTGATGGCGGCGCGCGGCGCAGACCTGTTCGCGCTACTCGCCAAGGTCGGCAACGATAACGCGGCGGGCGAATACTATCTGCCCGATGCGGTGAACATCGCGCTGGCCGATGGCAGACCCTGCGCGGTTGTGGTGGCGGGCGATCCGCACGAAGTAGACGGGATCAATTCGCGTGCCGAACTGGCCGAGGCCGAGGGGCGCTGGCAGATGCGCCGTCGCCGCGCCGCGATGGACGATGGCGCCACGCTGATCGCGCCGGAAACGGTGTGGTTCGCCTGGGATACTGCGGTGGGGCGCGACGTGCTGATCGAACCCAACGTGTTCTTCGGCCCCGGCGTCAGTATTGCCGATAGGGTGAAAATCCGAGCCAACTGCCACATCGAGGGAGCAAGCCTTGCCAGTGAGGTAGAGGTTGGCCCCTTTGCCCGGCTTCGCCCTGGCGCGGTGCTGCAAGAAAAGGCCAAGGTCGGCAATTTCGTCGAGGTCAAGAAGGCAGTGCTGGGCAAGGGCGCCAAGGCCAACCACCTGTCCTACATCGGCGATGCCGAAGTGGGCGAGGGCGCCAATATCGGCGCCGGGACCATCACCTGCAATTATGACGGCTATTTCAAGCACAAGACCGTGATCGGCGCGCGCGCCTTCATCGGCTCCAACTCGGCGCTGGTTGCTCCGGTGAAGATCGGGGCCGATGCGATCGTCGGCGCGGGCAGTGCGGTAACCCGCGACGTGATGGACGGCGAACTCAGAATCGTGCGCGCCGAACAGCTGGTCAAACCCGGCTGGGCCGATCGCTTTCACGATGCGATGAAAAAGAAGAAGGCGGCCGAGAGGAAGGGCTGACGATGGACGCGCCTGCTCCCGCGGTCGAGCGGCCCGGGCGGATGGATTCGCTCCAGGTCCTGCGCGCCGTGGCCGCGCTCGCGGTGGTGCTTTTCCACTGCAACTGGACCGGTATCGCCAGCTTCGGGGTGGAGCTGTTCTTCGTCCTGTCGGGCTTCATTATCTGCCATGCCGCCGCGGTCGATCCCGAATGGTTCCTGCTCAAGCGCGCGTTCCGGGTGATCCCGCTCTATTGGACCGCAACGCTGGGGATCTTCGCGGTGGCTCTGGCCGTGCCCGCGCTGGTCCCCTCGACCGTTCCGAGTCTGGACAACCTGCTGCGCTCGCTGTTGTTCGTCCCCTACCTGCGGGCCGACGGGGAGAGTTTCCCTCTGCTGTTTCTGGGCTGGACCCTGAACTACGAAGCCTTTTTCTACGCGGTCTTCGCGCTGGCCCTCGCGCTCGGCGGGCGCCGCGCACCGCTGCTGGCCCTGGCGATGCTCGGCGGCGCA
>JAKOWQ010000219.1 GCA_029781465.1 Pseudomonadota bacterium | reverse complement strand
CGACGGCACGGAAATCCACGGCTTGCTGGTCACGCCCCGCGCCGGAACCGTGCCCGAAGGAACAAGGCCGCCGCTGCTGGTGCGGGTCCACGGCGGCCCGGTCTATCAGTACAGCCATGAATTCATGGAGGACTGGCAGGTTTTCGCCGCGCACGGCTATGCTGTCCTCGCGGTCAACCCGCGTGGGTCCTCGGGCCGGGGTTTCGACTTCTCGCGCGCGATCTACGCCGATTGGGGCAACAGGGACGTTGCCGATGTGCGCGCCGGGATTGACTGGGTGCTGGCCCAGGGCCTGGCCGATCCGCACCGGATCGGGGTGGGCGGATGGAGCTATGGCGGGTTCCTGACCAACTATCTGATCGCCAGCGAACCCCGTATCGGCGCGGCCGTCAGCGGCGCGGGGGCATCCAACATGCTCGGCATGTGGGGCGTCGACCAGTACCTGCGCGAATACGAGCAGGAGCTGGGCGCGCCCTGGGACAAGCCCGAAACCTACGCCCGGCTGAGCTATCCCTTCCTCCAGGCCGGACGGATCACTGCCCCGACCCTGTT
This sequence comes from Pseudomonadota bacterium, assembly GCA_029781465.1. Taxonomy (GTDB): domain Bacteria; phylum Pseudomonadota; class Alphaproteobacteria; order Sphingomonadales; family Sphingomonadaceae; genus Novosphingobium. The sequence goes on along the minus strand of JAKOWQ010000219.1, from coordinate 495 downwards.
TCTGTGCGCGGGCGACGATCTCAACGTGCCCTGCGCGGGGTCGGAGCAGATGTATGCCGCCCTGCGCAGCCGCGGCGTGGCCACCCGCCTGGTGGTCTATCCGGGCGAAAATCACGGGCTGACCGCTCCCAGCCACTTGCGTGACCGGATCGAGCGATCACTCGACTGGTACGATCGCCATCTGACCGGGGCTAGCTCGCCAGCCACCCCCTGAAGGCGCCAACCAAAAGCAGCACAGCGGCAAAGGCCGACCAGAAGGCCACGTCGCGCCAGGGTATCCAGCCCACCGCATCGGGATCGCTGCGCCGCATCCGCCGCCGATCGCCGCGCCAGGCGAGCAGCGCCAGCGCCAGCGCCATCAGGCCCGGCAGCAGGAACCATTGCACCCAGTCCTGATCGAACCAGTCCGCCAAGGGGCCTTGTGGAAGCATCGCGCCGCGCTAAGGCGGAACAATGCAGCCTGTCCAGCGCCCATTCTATGCCCTTGGCTTGCGG
>JAKOWQ010000183.1 GCA_029781465.1 Pseudomonadota bacterium | reverse complement strand
CATCGGCAAGACCTTCATCGACGTGTTCGAGGCCGAGGCGAAGCAGATCGGCGGGGCCGAGTTTCTCGCCCAGGGCACGCTCTATCCCGATGTGATCGAAAGCGTTTCGTTCACCGGCGGGCCGAGCGTGACGATCAAGAGCCACCACAATGTCGGCGGCCTGCCCGAGCGCATGAACATGAGCCTGGTCGAGCCGCTGCGCGAGCTGTTCAAGGACGAGGTGCGCGAGCTCGGCCGCGAACTCGGCCTGCCCGAGGTGTTCGTCGGCCGCCACCCCTTCCCGGGGCCGGGCCTGGCGATCCGCATTCCGGGCGAGGTGGATCGCGAACGCTGCGACATCCTGCGCAAGGCCGATGCGATCTACCTCGAGGAAATCCGCAGCGCCGGGCTTTACGATGCGATCTGGCAGGCCTTCGCCGTGCTGCTTCCGGTCAAGACCGTGGGGGTGATGGGAGACTATCGCACATACGATTCGGTCTGCGCGCTGCGCGCGGTGACCAGCACCGACGGCATGACCGCCGATATCTATCCCTTCGACGCCGCTTTTCTCAGCCGCGTGGCGACCCGGATCATCAACGAGGTCAAGGGGATCAACCGGGTGGTCTACGACTATACCAGCAAGCCCCCCGGAACGATCGAGTGGGAATAAGGGTCGGGCCCGCGACCGGTGCCGACCGCGCGGCGGTGATCGCGCTGTGGCAGGCCGCCGGGCTGACCCGCCCGTGGAACGATCCCGGGGCCGATTTCGACCTTGCCCTGGGCAATCCGACATCGGCAGTGCTGATCGCGCGCAAGGGCGAAGCCCTTGTCGGCAGCATCATGGCCGGGTTCGACGGGCATCGCGGCTGGGTCTATTATCTCGCTACGGATCCGGATCATCTGAAACGGGGGATCGGGCGCGCGCTGATGGCCGCCGCCGAAGACTGGCTGCGCCAACTCGGCTGTCCGCGCATTCGCCTGATGGTCCGGGGCGACAATCTGGCCGCGCGGGGCTTTTACCGGGCAATTGGCTATGACGATCAGGACGTGGTGACCCTGGGGCGAACGCTCTAGCGACGGCCTGCCGCCTGCCCCTGGGCCAGGCGCCGCATCGCCTGCGGGGGGTGGCCGAAAGCGCGCAGAAAAGCCCGGCGCATCCGTTCGGGATCATGGAACCCGACCTGCACCGCGATCCGCTCGATCGGCAGAGCGCCGCTTTCCACCAGATCCCTCGCCGCTTCGATCCGCAGCCGCTCGACCACCTTGGCCGGGCTTTGCCCAAGCGCGCGTGCGAAGGCACGGGAGAAGTTGCGCGGACTCATCCCCGCACGATCGGCCAGGTCTTCCACCGTTAGCCGTGCCGCCAGGTTTTCGCGGATCCAGCCGAGCAGTTCGGAATAGCGATCGTCGCCGCAATCCAGTTCGAGCAGGGCCGAAAACTGCGATTGCCCGCCCGGACGCCGGTAATAGACCACCATTTCCCGGGCCACGGCACGCGCGGTTTCCTCGCCCAGATCTTCGGCAATCATTGCCAGGGCGAGATCGATCCCGGCGGTGATCCCGGCCGAGGTCCAGACCGGACCATCGACGACGAAGATGGCATCGACGGTGACGTCAACGCGCGGAAAGCGCGCAGCCAGATCGGGCGCGCGGCGCCAGTGGGTGGTGGCCCGGCGCCCATCCAGCAGCCCTGCGGCGGCAAGCAGATAGGCGCCCGAGCAGATGCTGCCCAAGCGCCGCGCCTGTCCGGCGCTGCGCCGCAGGAATTCGCACAGCAACGGATCGTGCATCGCCTTGCGGCTGCCATCTCCGCCAGCGACCAGAACGGTATCGAAGCTTCCCGCTCCGCTAAGGGGCCAGGCTTGCAGCGCGATCCCTGCCGAAGCCACGACCGGCCCGCCCTCTGCCGCAAGGAGCGTCAGGTGATAGGCATCGGGAGTGAAACGCCCGGCGATCTCGAATGCCGCCACCGGCCCGGTCACGTCGAGGATCTGGAAGCCGGGAAACAGGATCATGGCGATAGAACGGGGCATGGCCCGAATTGAGGGATCAATGTCATTTCGTCAAGATCGCCGCAATGGCAGTGAAGAGCCGTAATCCCTGGAGTGAGCCGATGCCCGACCAGCCTTTCACCGTCGTTTTCGCGATATATCCCGGCATGACCCATCTCGATTTTACCGGGCCGCACCAGTTCATCTCGCGGCTGCCAGACAGCGTGACGATCATCGCCAGCCCGGCTGGCGGCGAGGTTCCGGCCGATGGCCTCTCCTTTGCCGGAACCGTGCCGATCGCCGGGATCGAACGCTGCGACCTGCTGTGCGTGCCCGGCGGCGGCAACGCGCTCGACTGGGCGCTCGATCGGGCTTTCGTCGGCCAGATTCGCCGCCTTGCCGATACCGCGCGCTATGTCACGTCGGTCTGCACGGGATCGCTGATCCTCGGCGCCGCGGGTCTGCTTGGCGGCAAGCGTGCCGCCTGTCACTGGGCCTGGCGGGATCTGCTTGCCGCATTCGGCGCCGTTCCCGATCCAGCCCGGGTCGTGCGCGACGGCAAGCTGATCACCGGGGGCGGGGTGACCGCGGGGATCGACTTTGCCCTGACCGTGCTGGCCGAAATCGGCGGCGAGGATCTGGCGCGGACGATCCAGCTCGGCCTGGAATATGCCCCCGCTCCGCCGTTTGACAGTGGCCGGCCCGAACTGGCCCCGCCTGCGCTGCTCGAATCCTATCTCGAGCGGCTGGCCCCGCTTGCTTCGAAGTGCCAAGCCCAGGCCCAGGAGGCGGCCGCGCGGCTGCGATAACAAGCCGCGATCCGGCGATCAGGCCGCCACGAACTTGCCCGCCGCCCGATCCTTGCGCACCCTCAGGCCGTCGAACACCTCGCCGCTCATCGCGATCCACACCCCCGCCGGGCAGGTCTGGGCCGCCGCGAAGGCCATGCCGAGGTTGAAGGGCGCGTCGGTTTCGGCAAAGCGCGCCGGGGTCAGCGCGCCGGTGAGGACAATGGTCTTGCCCGGTACATCGGCGGCGAGGACGCGGGCGGTGTCGGTCATGGTGTCGGTGCCGTGGGTCACGACGATGCGGCTTTCGGGCGCCTCGCGCGCGGCGCTGGCAATCAGCGCCCGGTCGGCCTCGGTCAGCTCAAGGCTGTCCTTGCGCATCAGCTCGATCACCCGGAATGGCAGGGCAACGCGGGCTTCGTTCAGCAAGGCGGGGATCCCGCTTTCGACGATCTGATATTCCGACAGCGCATCGAAATAGGCCTTGTCGATGGTTCCGCCGGTGGTGAGAACGAGGATCGCTTGGCTGGTCATGGCGGCGCCATAGCGCCAAGCGGTTCAGGCCGCCAGCGCGCGCGCGCCGATCGCCTCGATCGCCTCGTGCAGCCGGATCGCGGCTTCGGGGGCGAGGCGGTGTTCGAACAGGGTCAGGTGGCGGTGCAGAGTGCGGCGCACGGCCCCCGATCCGGCCCCGGTCGGCTCGCCCATTTCGCGATAGTGTTCCAGCCCGTAGCGCAGGATGATCGTGGTGTTGATCGCCAGATCGCGCAGCCGTTCGCGCGGCCAGTCAAGCAGCCCGGCATCGGCCAGCGTATCGAAATAGCGCTCAAGCTGGTCAAAGGTCCGCCCCAGCCAGCCCGGAGCTTTGCCCGCGACCGGTTCGACATGCTCGCCGTAGCTCGCCTGATCGCGGTAGATGAAGCGGAAATCGCTCAGCTCCGCCATCAGCCGCCCCAGCATGCGGGCATAGCTGCCGATCGGATCGAGCGCATCGGGCACCATGTCGAGCCGTGCATCGATCCGCGAGGCGAATTGCTCGGCAATCGCCTCAAGCAGGGCCTGGCGGGTCTTGAAATGGTACCACAGATTGCCCTCGGCGATGCCGAGATGCGCCGCCAGCATCGCCGTGGTGACATTGCCATAGCCCTGCTCGTTGAACAGCGCGCGGGCCTCCAGAACGATCCGGTCGCGGGTCTTCATCAGTAGTGCGACAGCTCGACCATGACTTCCTTGTAGCCGTGAACGAAGCAGGTTGCCACCCGCACCGGCTCGCGCACCACATTGGCGCGCAGGCGCCGCTTGGCCATTTCCTCGAGCAGGGTGGTGAGCTGCAATTCGGCCACCCGCGCGCCGACGCAGCGGTGGATGCCATAGCCGAAGGACAGATGGCGGCGGGCGTTCTCGCGATCGACGATCACCTTGTCGGCATCGGCAAACACGGACTCGTCGCGGTTGGCCGAGATGTACCACAGCACGACCTTGTCGCCCTTTTTCATGGTCACCCCTTCCAGCTCGGTATCTTCCTGGACTGTGCGGCGCATGTGCGCCAGCGGGGTCTGCCAGCGCACCAGTTCCTGCACCGCGTTGGGAATCAGCGAGGGATCGGCCTCAAGCTTGGCGCGCTGATCGGGAAACTGTTCGAGCCCCCAGGCAAAGGCCGACATCGAATTGCGGGTGGTGTCGTTGCCGCCGACGATCAGCAGGATCAGGTTGCCGATGAATTCTTCCTGGCTCATCGTGCTCATCGCATCGCTGCGCAGCATGACCGAGATCAGGTCCTTGCCCGGATTGGCGATCTTCTGCTGCCACAGTTCGGCAAAGGCAGCGCCCATCTCGAACAGGGCGGCGTTGCGCTTGGCGATATCCTCTGGGCGTTTCATCGCCTCGACGTTGCCGCCCATGTCCGACCAGTATGTCAGTTTGTGGCGTTCTTCCCAGGGGAAGTCGAACAGCCGGGCGAGCATTCCGGTGGTCAGCTCGATCGAAACCCGGTCAACCCAGTTGAACGCCTCGCCGATCGGCAGACTGTCAAGCACCTCGGCGGTGCGCTGCTGGACTTCGGCCTTCATCGCCGCGACCTCGGAAGGGCCGAAGCTGGGGGCCACGGTGCGGCGCTGCGCGGTATGGTGCGGCGGGTCCATGGCGATGAACATCGGCATGCGGATCTCGCCCTCGATCAGCTCGTCGACCTTGCCGGGGATCGCGATCCCGCCGTATTCCCAGCTTGAGGAAAAGATCTTGGGCAGCGCCTCGACGTGGACGATCGGCTTGTAGGTGCTGACCGACCAGTAGGGGCCGAATTCGCTGTCGGGAACGTACTGGATCGGCGCCTCGGCACGCAGGGTGCGGAACGGTTCCTGCCAGCCCTCACCTTCGTAGAGCTCCTTGCGCGAAACATCGATCGGCGCGATCGGCGATTGGGTGCGTTCCAGCGGTGCTGCGGTTGCCATGGTCCTCTCCCCCGGCCTTGCATGGCCGTTCTAGGGTACGGACCCTAATTGTTTGCCGGACGGAGTCAAGCCACCAAAAAAACACCGCCCGGATCGCTCCGGGCGGCGCTCGCTGTCAATCGGTATGGAGTGCCCTATTCGGCGGGCTTGACCCGCTTGTAGGGGACAAATTCGCCCAGGCTGATGAAGCCGGTGGTGAAGTGCGAGGAGCGATCGATCGTGTGCACGATATCGAGATCGCACAGCTCGGTGCCATAGGTGCGGGTCACCAGGATATCGTCGGAATCGAGGTATTTGGGATCCTTGGGACGGTTGACCCAGATCGTTTCGCCGCGGCCATAGACAATCGCGACGTGATCGATGATCTCCATCTCGCTGGTCTGCCACATCGGCAGGCAGTGCACCGGCTTGCCGGCCTCGCGCCCCTCAAGCAATTTCTCCAGTCGCTGTTCGGGAGTGAGCTTGGGTTTGGCTTCCAGCGCGGTGCCACCCAGCAGCATCGCGGCGGCGGTGAGGGCGGTTGCAAGCTTGCGCATGTCGGATCTCCTTGGATGGATGAGATGCTATCACACCTACCTGAACGGCGGCTGACGGATCAGCCCGTTCCGCCCACGGTCAGCCCCTCGACCAGCAGGGTGGGCTGGCCGACCCCGGCGGGAACGCTCTGCCCGCCCTTGCCGCAAACGCCAATCCCTTCGTCGAGCGCCATGTCGTTGCCGATCCCGGTTACCCGGGTCAGCACGCTGGGGCCGTCGCCGATCAGCGTCGCTCCCTTGATCGGCGCGCCCAGCTTTCCGTTTTCGATCCGGTAGGCCTCGGTACAGGAAAAGACGAACTTGCCCGAAACGATATCGACCTGCCCGCCGCCAAAGCTCTTGGCGAAGATCCCGTTCTTCACGCGTCCCAGCAGCTCCGCCGGATCGTCGTTGCCGCCGCGCATGAAGGTGTTGGTCATCCGTGGCAGCGGCGCATGGGCATAGCTCTCGCGCCGCCCGTTACCGGTGGGGGCTACTCCCATCAGCCGGGCGTTGAGCCGGTCCTGCATGTAGCCTTTCAGGATCCCGTCCTCGATCAGCACGGTTTCCCCTGTGGGTGTGCCTTCATCGTCGATCGAAAGCGAGCCGCGCCGCCCCCCGCCCAGCGGCGAGACAAGCGAGCCATCGTCGATCACCGTCACGCCCGGTGCGCCGACGCGCTCGCCGATCCGGCCCGAAAAAGCCGAGGTCCCCTTGCGGTTGAAATCGCCCTCAAGCCCGTGACCGACCGCCTCGTGCAGCAGCACCCCGGGCCAGCCGGGGCCAAGCAGCACGGTCATCTCACCGGCAGGAGCGGCGACGCTTTCGAGATTGGTCAATGCCTGGGCCAGCGCCTGGTCGATCGCGCGGTTCCAGGTTTCCGGCGCGAACAGATCGTCGTAGAGCCGCCGACCGCCGATCCCGAAACTGCCGGTTTCGCGCCGGCCGTTGGCCTCGGCCACGATGCTGACGTTGAGCCGCACCTGCGGGCGCACATCGTGGGCGACGAACCCGTCGGCGCGCACGATCTCCACCACCGACCAGCTCGCCGCCAGACTGGCGCTGACTTGCGCCACGCGCGGATCGCGCGCCCGCGCCGCTGCGTCGATGGTTTCGAGCAGGCGGACCTTGTCCGCAAAGGGCAGCGCATCGAGCGGCGACAGATCGGTATAGAGATGGCGGTTGCTCTGGCGCGGGGGAGGCGCGGGCTGGCCCCTGGCCGGATCGAGCAGTTGCAGCGTTTCGCCCGCACGGCGGATCGCGCTCTCACTGATCTCGTTGGCATGGGCAAAGCCGGTCATCTCGCCCGAAAGCCCGCGCAAGCCGAAGCCGGAATCGCGCGAATAGTCCGCGGTCTTGAGCCGCCCGTCATCGAAGACGAAGGTTTCCGAGGCGATGAACTGGAGGAACAGCTCGCCATCGTCGCACCGCGCCAGCGCCTCGGCGGTCAGCGCCTGGGCACGGGCGGGATCGAGCTGACGATAGAGCAGCGAACGCGGATCGGGACTGGTCATCGCCCCGATATAGGGCCTTGGCGCCGGAGCGCCAGTGTCAGGCCGCGGCCTTGTCCGCCGAGCCGCCCTTGAGCACGAAGCGCTTGCCGCAATAGCCGCATTCGGCCTCGCCGCTTTCGTCGATTTCCAGCCACACGCGCGGATGACCGAGCGCGGCGCCGCCGGGGATGCCGGTGGCGCCATCGCAGCAAACGCGGGTGGTGGTGACGATTGCGGTTTCGTGCGGGGTGCTCATGGCGCGGGCCTTAGCAGGGCGGCGGCGCGATTTCCATATCTACTGGTACTGCACGGTAACGGTCAGCGATCCCGTGTAGGTGCCCCCCGCCTGATTGGCGTTGACATTGAGTCTGCCGCCAACATTGAGCACAAAGATGCCGCTCGATGTGGCGATGGTGTAGCGCTGGTTGCCGTTGCCCTGGGTCAGTCCCACGCCCTGGCCATTGGCATTGGTGTTACCGGCGAAGCTGATCGTCGAATTGGTCCCCAGCTTGACGTTGTCGAGTACCATGGTCTGGCCCGGACCGGTCAGGTTGACCACGCTGTCAAGCGAGATGCGGGCGTTCATGTTGCGCCCTCCGGCCATCCCGGCAAAGCTGGCATAGTGGCAGGTGCCGACCTCGAGAATCGCGCCGGTTACCGTACAGGCCCCGGTGATCTGATCGACCGTGACCGTTCCGGCGGTGGGCCGTGCGACGATCCGCCCGAAATCGAGATCCTGGATCTTCACCAGCGTCAGCGGCGCCACGATTGTCGCCCGGCTCGATCCGGTCGCGGTGGTGACTTCACCGGCGTTGGCGGGGGTGGCGAATCCGGTGACCAGAGCGCAAGCCGCCCCCGCGCAAACTGCGCGTTTCAGCGGTTGCAGCACGGTGCTGCGCCAGAAGACCCCCCAGGTCATGCCGGCCGGTCTAGCGCGGCGCGGTGAAGGCACCTTGCAGGGGTATGGTTAACGGCGCGGTAGGGATCATCGTTCGCCATCCCCGTTTTCCGCCCTTGCTTGGGGCTTTACGCGGGCACTTTCCTGTCCCAAATGCAGGGCATGGACATGCCTCCCGCAATCAGCATCAAGGATCTCGTCAAGCGCTATGCCCCGGCCGGCAACGCCCCGGCCAAGCTGGCGCTCGATGGAGTGAGTTTCGACGTGCCGCAAGGGCAGATCTTCGGGCTGCTCGGCCCCAACGGCGCGGGCAAATCCACGCTGATCAACATCCTTGCCGGGCTGGTGATGAAAACCAGCGGCAGCGCGGAAATCTGGGGCTTCGATATCGATGCCGACAGCCGCAACGCCAAGCGCGCGATCGGGATCGTGCCGCAGGAAGTGGTATTCGATCCCTTCTTCACCCCTTTCGAGGTGCTGGAAAACCAGGCCGGGCTCTACGGCGTGCCCAAGGCCGCGCGGCGCAGCCTCGAGCTGCTTGGCCAGGTTCATCTGGCCGACAAGGCCAATGCCTATGCCCGCACCCTTTCGGGGGGGATGAAGCGCCGCCTGCTGATCGCCAAGGCGCTGGTCCACATGCCCCCGGTTATCGTACTCGACGAACCGACCGCCGGGGTCGATGTCGAACTGCGCCGCCAGCTGTGGGAACTGGTGGGCGAGCTCAACGCGGGCGGGGTCACCGTGGTGCTCACCACCCATTACCTCGAAGAAGCCGAACAGCTGTGCGACCGTATCGCGATCATCAACCACGGCCAGCTGATCGCCAACAAGCCAACCCGCGAACTGGTTGAAATGGCGCGCGAAAAGGTTGTCGTGGTAACGCTCGACAAGCCGATTGGCGAATGCCCCTCGCACCCGGCCTTCCACAAGTGCGAGAAGACCGGCGATCAGGTGATCGAGATCACCTATGACAAGGACCGCAGCAATGCCGGCGAAGTGCTTTCGCTGATCCAGGGCATGGGCTTCGCCATCGTCGACGTTACCACCCGCGAGGCCGATCTGGAGGATGTGTTCGTCGCCCTGACCAGCCGGGCGGCGGCGTGACCCACGACGTCATCGTCGTGGGTTCCGGCGCGGCCGGGCTGACCGCGGCGCTGGCGCTGGCCGAGCGGCTCAAGGTCCTCGTTCTTGCAAAGGGCGATCTGACCGGCGGGTCGACCGCCTGGGCCCAGGGCGGGATCGCCGCGGTGCTCGACGCCGGGGATACCTTTGAGGATCATATCCGCGATACGATGGTCGCCGGGGCGGGACTGAACCGGCTCGAGACGGTCGAATTCGTGATCGAGCGTGCGCCCCATGCGATCGACCGGCTGATCGAACTCGGTGTCCCCTTCAATACCGAAGGCGAGCATCTCCATCTCACCCGCGAAGGCGGGCACAGCCACCGCCGGATCGTCCACGTTGCCGACGCCACCGGCTGGGCGGTGCAGGAAGCCCTGCTCAAAGCCGCCCAGGCCAACCCCAACATTACCCTGCTGCCGGGGCGAGCCTGCATCGATCTGATTACCGGCCGCCACGAGGAGCGCTATTCGGGATCGGGCCGGGTCTGGGGAGTCTATGCCCTCGACGAAGCGACCGGCAAGGTCGAGGCGCACACCGCGCGGGCCACGGTGCTGGCAACGGGCGGCGCGGGGCGAGTCTATCAGTTCTCCACCGCGCCGCGCGGGGCCACCGGCGACGGGATCGCGATGGCCTGGCGCGCGGGCTGCCGGGTGGGCAACATGGAAATGATGCAGTTCCACCCGACCTGCCTCTACAACCTCGAGGTCAAGAACTTCCTCATCACCGAGGCGGTGCGCGGCGAGGGCGGACACCTTATCAACCCGAAAACCGGGCACCGCTATATGCCCGACTACGACGAGCGCGCCGAGCTGGCCCCGCGCGATATCGTCGCGCGGGCCAATGACAGCGAGATCAAGCGCGACGGGCTCGATTTCGTCCACCTCGACATCAGCCACCAGCCGCCGGAATTCGTGCGCGAACACTTCCCCAACATTTACGACAAGCTGATCTCGCTGGGCATCGACATGACCAGGGAGCCGATCCCGGTGGTTCCCGCCCAGCACTACACCTGCGGCGGGATCGTGATCGACCTGGCGGGCCGCACCGACCTGCCTGGGCTCTATGCCGCGGGTGAATGCACCGAAAGCGGGCTGCACGGCGCCAACCGGCTTGCCTCCAACAGCCTGCTCGAATGCTTCGTTTTCGGCGAGGCGGCAGCGGCCGACATCCTTGCCCGTTGGGACAGCTTCGATGCCCCGCCCCCGGTCCGCGCCTGGGACGAAAGCCGCGTGACCGACAGCGATGAGGAAGTGGTCATCAAGCAGAACTGGACCGAAATCCGCCGCTTCATGTGGAACTATGTCGGCATCGTGCGCACCACCAAGCGGCTCGAACGCGCGGCCCACCGGATCAAGCTCCTGACCGACGAGGTTGAGGACTATTACGGCCACTTCCGCGTCTCGACCGACCTGATCGAGCTCAGAAACCTGCTGCAATGCGCCGAACTGATCGTCCGCTCCGCGCTCGAGCGGCACGAGAGCCGAGGGCTGCATTGCATCCTCGATTATCCCGGCATGCTCGACCAGCCGCGCGATACGGTGCTGGTGCCCTAGTCTGGCCCGATCGGGAGTCTGTCCCGATCGGGAGTCTGCCCCGATCGGGCAAGAAATCGGATCGCCGGCTGCCATCAAACTGCAACAATTGCCCCGCAGCGATCGCACGGCGACCATGAACGACGAGTCATCCGATCCGGAGGGCGCCAGCCCCCTCGCCCCGATAAGCCGGAGCATCGCCGAGGAGCGCGTGGTCGCGGCGCAGCAAGCCGCGCGCGCGGCGGTGGAATTGCTGATCGCCCGCGGCTCGCTGGCCGAAATCGAGGCGCTGATCGAAGGTGCCGCCCCCGATGACGCCGCCCGCCTGCGCGAAGCGCTCGGCCTGCCCCCCGTCTCGATCCCGCTGCGCCAGACCAGCGACGAACTGGCTCCGGGCTGGAAGCGCGGCGGCTATCCCTACAAATACAAGATGCTGCGCCACGATTACGAGCGCGAGAAGTTCCTGCTCCAGGCCGAGCTGCTCAAATTCCAGACCTGGATCAAGGAAACCGGCAACCGGGTGGTGATCCTGTTCGAAGGGCGCGACGCGGCCGGCAAGGGCGGGACGATCAAGCGTTTCATGGAGCACCTCAATCCGCGCGGCGCGCGGGTGGTGGCGCTGGAAAAGCCCAGCGAGACCGAGCGCGGACAGTGGTATTTCCAGCGCTATGCCGCGCATCTGCCAACCCGCGGCGAGATCGTGCTGTTCGACCGTTCGTGGTACAACCGCGCCGGGGTGGAACAGGTGATGGGCTTTTGCAGCCCGGAGGAATACCGCGATTTCCTGCGCGAAGCCCCGGAATTCGAGAGCAACCTGACACGCGGCGGCATCCACCTGATCAAGTTCTGGTTCTCGGTCAGCCGCGAGGAACAGCTGCGCCGCTTCACCGAGCGCCGGGTCCATCCGCTCAAGCAGTGGAAGCTCTCCCCGATCGACCTCGCCAGCCTCGACAAGTGGGATGACTATACCCGCGCCAAGGAAACGATGTTCTCCGCCACCGATACCGAGAACTGCCCCTGGATCGTGATCAAGAGCGACGACAAGAAGCGCGCCCGGCTCAATGCGATGCGCTTTGTGCTGAGCGCCTTCGACTATGCCGGCAAGGACGCAGCCATCGTCGGCACGGTAGACCGGCTGCTGGTCGGCCGGGCCAATGTGATCCGCGAACGCGGCGAGCGCATTCCCCGTTCCCGCCCGCGGCCTTGATCGCACTGCCGGGTTGCCCGCTGCGCAACAGCCGTTGCAAGCAATCCGTTTGACTCCACCGCCTGCCCGGCGCGATCATCCTGTCAAGCGCGAAGAGTCGGAAATTCCGGCATTTCGCGGTCACGATGATAACCGGAAGGGAACCTTTGCGTGCCATAGGCAAGGCCGCAGCGCGTGTTCCCGCGACAATGGATGAAAGGCAGCGGTCATGACCAATCGTACTCCCAGCAAGCGGGCCGCAAGCACGCGCCCCGCCAACGACGCCGCCGTGGCGCCGATCGTTGAGGAGACGCTGGCCGAGGAACGCACCGAAGCAGCCGTGGAAGCCGAAGAAGCCGCGCTCGACGCGGTGGCCGATGCTACCGGTGGTCCGTCCAGCGACGGGGTAGCCGCGATCATCGAGGGCGCCTCGCCCGACGATGCGGCGCGGATGCGCGATCACCTTGGCCTGCCCAAGCCCGGCGGCAAGCCGCGCCGGACCAGCGACGAGCTGGCCGAGGACTGGCGCAAGGGCGGCTATCCCTACAAGTACAAGATGCTGCGCAAGGATTACGAGCGCGAGAAATTCATCCTCCAGACCGAGCTGCTCAAGCTTCAGCAATGGGCCAAGGAAAACGGCCAGCGGGTGGTGATCCTGTTCGAGGGGCGCGATGCGGCCGGCAAGGGCGGCACGATCAAGCGGATGATGGAGCACCTCAACCCGCGCGGCGCGCGCGTGGTCGCGCTGGAAAAGCCCAGCGAGGTCGAGCGCGGGCAATGGTATTTCCAGCGCTATGTCGAGCACCTGCCGACCAAGGGCGAGATCGTGCTGTTCGACCGTTCGTGGTACAACCGCGCCGGGGTGGAACGGGTGATGGGCTTCTGCAACGACGAGGAATACAAGGAATTCCTGCGTCAGGCGCCCGAGTTCGAACGCAATCTGGTGCGCAGCGGCATCCACCTGATCAAGTTCTGGTTCTCGGTCAGCCAGGCCGAGCAGCGCCGCCGCTTCAAGGAACGCAAGGTCCACCCGCTCAAGCAGTGGAAGCTTTCCCCGGTCGATCTCGCCAGCCTCGACAAGTGGGACGACTATACCCGCGCCAAGGAGGCGATGTTCTTCGCCACCGACACCGCCGACAGCCCCTGGACCGTGGTCAAGAGCGACGACAAGAAGCGCGCGCGGCTCAACGCCATGCGCTATGTGCTCCACTCGCTGCCCTACAAGGACAAGGACGTGAAGCGGATCGGCATGGTCGACGATCTGATCGTGGGCCGCGCCAACATCATCCACGAACGCGGCGAGCACGGCTGGCGCAGCGGCAAGGACGATTGAAGCGGGTCAATCCCAACCCTACCTGGTCGTCACCCTGAACTTGTTTCAGGGTCCATTTCCCGTTTCGCCCAGTGATTGGCAGGTTTGAGCTGCCCGCACGGTTGGCTTTCGAATCGGCTCTTCGCTTGTTCGGCACGATGGACCCTGAAACAAGTTCAGGGTGACGGGGGCGGTGTTGCGGACAGGTTGCGCATTGCACCCTTCGCGCTATTCCTCCCCGCCAAAGCAAACCGGGGAGCCACCATGCCGCAAGTCAGTGCCAACGGGATCGCGATCGAATACGAAAGCCACGGCGATCCCGCCGCCGAGCCGCTGCTGCTGGTGATGGGGCTGGGCGGGCAGCTTACCCTGTGGCCGACCGAGCTGGTCGATGCGCTGGTGGCGCGCGGCTATCACGTGATCCGCTATGACAACCGCGATGTCGGCCTTTCGCAGCGCTTCGATGCCGCCGGGGTGCCCAATATCCCCCGCACCGTACTCAAGGCGATGATCGGCCTCAGGCCGCGTACCGCCTACAGCCTTGGCGACATGGCCGGCGATGCCGTCGGGCTGCTCGATGCGCTGGGGATCGCAAGCGCGCATGTGGTGGGCGCCTCGATGGGGGGCATGATCGCGCAGCTGCTCGCGGTGCACCATCCCGGGCGGGTCCGCACCCTGACCTCGATCATGTCGACCACCGGCAACCGCCGCCTGCCCCGCGCCCGGCCAGAGGCGATGAAGGTGCTGACCGGGCGGCCGATGTCATCGAGCCTGCCCGACGCGGTCGACTACGGGGTGAAGGTGGCGCGGACCATCGGCAGCCCGGGCTACCCGGCCGAGGAAACCCGGCTGCGCGAGCGGATCGAGCGCGATTACCGGCGCGGCTACTATCCCCCCGGGATCGCCCGGCAGATGGCCGCGATCATCGCCGATGGCGATCGCCGCAAGCGGCTGAAAGCAATCACCGCGCCGACCCTGGTGATCCACGGACAGGACGATCCGCTGGTTCCCGTCGCGGGCGGGCGCGACACCGCCGCTCATATCGCGGGGGCCAGGCTCCACGAAATCCCCGGCATGGGCCACGACCTGCCGGTCGAGCTGGTCGAGGAAATCGCCGACGCGATCGCCGCCCACGCGCGCTAGGCGCGGCGGCTGGGGCAATCGCTGGCGTAGATGGGCGCCAACTTTAGGCGGGTGACGCAGATAAGCCCAATGGCGGGGGTGTCGGGGGGAGCTGACATTGGTCAGTCATCGAAGTCGAGATCGATCAAGCGCTGGATCAGAGTGTCGTCCAAATTCATGACAGCTTCTGCTACCCTTTGATTCCCCTTGGCCACCGCCTGCGCAGCCAACACCGATAGTAGAGTTGTCTCGTCCCAAACTTCATCTCGGTGTCGGGTTATGCAGTCCTCAATCCGCTTGATCGCAGAGAAATAAGATTCAGACAGATCAACCGGCACAGTGGGGCCCCGCCCCTTCTTTCGGGCGACTTCTACCGCCGCAGGGAACTGAAAGAAGCTGAAATCAACCGGGCCAGCCGCGTTACAGCCAATTTCAACAATATGGGGGACGGCAGCGTATGAGGCATCGAACACGTCACCCTGATGGCAGAGGCTAGACCAAATGCTGAACCAAGGCTCGCTTTCGTAGGACGATTTTGGTCCAGGGCCTTGAGCGAGGGCATGGATCAACCCCGGAATATCTTGGGCGCTCCCATAAGCATGGGACAGGCTGGACCAGAAGGGGTCATCTAGTGAGACCATGCCCCAGCATAACCACATCTCGCAATGACTGCTACGTTGTCGTATCCAGAAGGTCCGCTTTCCGGCGGGCTATTCTGCGAGACGCCCCGTCTGGACTTGTCCGCGCCGCCTAGAACATATGCCGGCCAATGAAGATCAGCGCCATTGCCCCCAGCACCGAGGCGAGGCAGCCGGCGCGGTTGACCTGGGCGCCATAACGCCCGCCCCCGGCGACGAAGCTGGCGAGCAGCGATCCGCCGATCCCCAGCAGGATCGTCATCCCCAGGCCCATCGGCACCCAGCCGGGGTAAAAGAAGCGCGCGGCCCAGCCGACGAGCAGGCCGCTGATGAGGGCACCGATCAGGTTGATCATGGCAGGCGATTCTCCGTTGCGATCTTGCCGCCGAGGCTGGGGTAATGGGTCCTGACCCTAGCAGGTGTGTTGCCGGTATCAAGCAGTAAAGCACGCCCGCAACGGCCCTTTGCGTGAGCCAAATCGGCAACAAAATTTCCGGTTCCGATTCCATCCTTGTCAACGCCCCGGAGCGGCGATTCCGGTGCAAAATTTTTTTCAATTTTGATTTTGACTCTTGCGCCGCGGCCCGGCCCCCGGATTTCCGCGCGTCGCTGCACCGCGACATGATTCACGGGGCTGTGGACAGCGCGCGATCATGGTTGCCAGCCGATTTACCCTCTTGCACCCGATTCCGGTTCGGGCACTATAGGTAGTGGTCCGGCACACGGGGGGACCTCTAGACCTAGATTCAGCCGCAGCCGCGCGTCGGGCGCCGGGGTGGCGGATTCGGGCCTCGATCAAGCCCCCTGGTGCATCGGTCTGGGGATGGCATGGGGATAAGTTTTTCCCTTTTTGTTCTCCCCGTCTGCTAGATTGGCCTGCTTGCCGATTCGCAGCCGGGGAAACGGGCCGGGTTGGTTGAGCATCGGGATAGTACGGGGGCAGCAAGGTGGATTTCAGGAACGGGGAAGAGCCGACGATGGCAGAGGTCGAAGCAAGCCTGGCGGACAGCGCCGAGGCGGAGACCGCGGCCAGGGCTCCCCGCAAGGCGAGCAAGGAGGCGGGCGAGGGCCCGGCGCTGCCGATGACGGACAAGAACGATGCCGGCTCGGCCGGTCTGGTCGAAAAGCTGGGCGCCGAGGCGCTGGCCAGCGCCGTGGCCGTGGCCGCCGCCCCCCGGGATGACAGCAAGGCGATCCACGACCGCCGTTTCGCCGTGGTGACCGACAGCGCGCGCGATGCGCTGCTGACCGAATTCGGCAAGGAAACGCTCGACGACCGCTATCTGCTGCCCGGCGAAAGCTATCAGGATCTCTTCGCCCGCGTCGCCGCCGCCTATGCCGACGATGCCGATCACGCCCAGCGGCTCTACGACTATGTCTCGAAGCTGTGGTTCATGCCCGCCACCCCGGTGCTCTCCAACGGCGGCACCAACCGGGGTCTGCCGATCAGCTGCTATCTCAACTCGGTGTCGGACAGCCTCGAGGGGATTGTCGGCACCTGGAACGAGAACGTCTGGCTGGCGAGCCGCGGCGGCGGGATCGGCACCTATTGGGGCAACGTGCGCGGGATCGGCGAGCCGGTCGGGCTCAACGGCAAGACCAGCGGGATCATCCCCTTCGTGCGGGTGATGGACAGCCTGACCCTGGCGATTTCGCAAGGCTCGCTGCGGCGCGGTTCGGCCGCGTGCTATCTCGACGTCTCGCACCCCGAGATCGAGGAATTCCTCGAGATCCGCAAGCCCTCGGGCGATTTCAACCGCAAGGCGCTCAACCTGCACCACGGCGTGCTGCTGACCGACGAATTCATGGAAGCCGTGCGCGACGGCGCCGAATTCCAGCTGAGGAGCCCCAAGGACGGTTCGGTGCGCGGCACGGTCGATGCCCGCAGCCTGTTCCAGAAACTGGTCGAGAACCGGCTGGCCACCGGCGAGCCCTATATCGTCTTCTCCGACACGGTGAACCGGATGATGCCCAAGCATCACCGCGACCTGGGGCTCAAGGTTTCGACCTCGAACCTGTGCAGCGAGATCACCCTGCCCACCGGCAAGGACCACCTTGGCAACGATCGCACTGCGGTGTGCTGCCTCTCCAGCCTCAACCTGGAAACCTGGGACGAGTGGAACAAGGACGAGCGCTTCATCGAGGACGTGCTGCGCTTCCTCGACAACGTGCTGCAGGACTATATCGACCGCGCGCCCGACGAGATGGCCCGCGCCAAGTATTCCGCCGCGCGCGAACGCTCGGTCGGCATGGGGGTAATGGGTTTCCACTCGTTCCTGCAGATGAAGGGCATCGGCTTTGAATCTGCGATGGCCAAGGCGATGAACCTCAAGATGTTCAAGCACATCGCCGCCAAGGCTGATGAGGCCAGCCTGCTGCTGGCGCAGGAACGCGGCGCCTGCCCCGATGCCGCCGACATGGGGGTGATGCAGCGCTTTTCGTGCAAGATGGCGATCGCGCCCACGGCCTCGATCAGCATCATCTGCGGCGGCACCAGCGCCTGCATCGAGCCGATCCCGGCCAATATCTACACCCACAAGACCCTCTCGGGCAGCTTCGTGGTCAAGAACCCCTATCTGGAGAAGCTGCTCCAGACCAAGGCCAAGGACACCAACAACGTCTGGAACTCGATCCTCGAGCGCGGCGGCTCGGTCCAGCACCTCGATTTCCTGTCGCCAGAGGAAAAGGCGGTCTACAAGACCAGCTTCGAGATCGACCAGCGCTGGCTGCTCGAATTCGCGGCCGATCGCACCCCCTATATCGATCAGGCGCAGTCGCTGAACCTCTACATCCCCGCCGATGTCGACAAGTGGGACCTGATGATGCTGCACTTCCAGGCCTGGGAGAAGGGCATCAAGAGCCTTTACTATCTGCGCAGCAAGTCGGTGCAGCGCGCCGGTTTCGCCGGCGGGGTCGAGGCCGACAACACCGCCGAGGCAGCCAAGTTCGAGCTCAGCGCCGGTGGCCAGACCGACTACGAGGAATGCCTGGCCTGTCAGTAAGGCGGGTAGGCGGGCCATCATGAACTGGTTTGCGATCGGGGCCGGAGCAGCGATGATCCTGGGAGCCGTGCTCAGCCCGCAGGTGCGCAGGCTGGGCTGGCCCGCTTCGTTGACCCTGGCGGCGGTCGGAGCGCTGTTCCTGGCAAAGGGAGCTGACTGGTTGTGATCCTTGCTGCCGCCCTGCCGGTTACCGAAGCCAAGAGGCTGGGGCAGTGACGCCGGCGGCCGACACGTCCGGCGATATGGCGGCGGCTTGCGCCACTCCCGCCTCGGACAAGACCGATTCCTATGGCTGGACCGCGCAGGACCCCGAATCCTCGGGCTATCTCAATCCGGCGGTGATCGCCCGGGTCGAGGCATTGGCCCCCCGCAGCGTGCTCGATGCCGGATGCGGCAATGGCTCGCTTGCCGCTGCCCTGGCGGCGCGCGGCTTTGCGGTCACCGGGGTTGACGGCGACGCGGAGGGGATCGCGCTTGCCCAGGCCCGGGGCAGCGGCGCGGCCTTTGCCGTGTGCGATTTCGCCCGCCCGCTGGAAGGCCAGGGGATTGGCGATCCTGGCAGTTTCGACCTGGTGGTAAGCACCGAGGTGGTCGAGCATCTCTACGATCCGCGGTGCCTGGCGCGCTTCTGCTTTGAAGCGCTGCGCCCGGGCGGCGCGCTGATCGTCACCACGCCCTATCACGGCTACCTCAAGAACCTGGCGCTGTCGCTGGCGGGCAAGTGGGACCACCATCACAACCCGCTGTGGCACGGCGGACACATCAAGTTCTGGAGCCGCGCCACGCTGGGTCGGCTGCTCGAAGACGCGGGCTTCACGGTCGGCGAATTCGCCGGGGTCGGGCGGCTGCCCTGGTTGTGGAAATCGATGCTGCTCGTCGCGCGCAAGCCCGGGGCGGCATGATGAAAGCGCACGCGATTACAATTGGCGACCATTTGGCGCTTGCCCGGCGCGGTGCGGAAGGCTTTGGAACAAAGGCAATTCGTTTCCAAGGAGCTTTCCCCCATGCGCAAGTGGCATCGCTGGCTTTCGGTTCTGTTCGGCGTGGTCCTGCTGTGGATCGCGGTGACCGGGGTGCTCAGCCAGGTGCCGATCTGGGGCGAGGTGCTGGGCGGCGAGCAGGAACGCCCCGCGGCGATCGTGCCCGATGGCTTCCAGTGCCCCGAAACGATGATCTGCCGGCCCAGGCCGCCGCAGTCCGCCTTCAACGTCGGGCTGATCCATCACCTGCATTCGGGCGAAAGCTTCGGCCCGCTGGGCACGGTGATCGCCTCGCTCGCCGGGCTAGCGATGGTGTTCTTCAGCTTTTCCGGGCTGTGGCTCTATGTCGCGATGTGGAAGAACCGCAAGGCCCGCGCGCAGAAGCCCGGCTGGTTCTGGAACTAGCCCTCCACCCCATCCTATCCCCAGCTTCGCACACCCCCTCGGCTTCGGCCGCAGGGGGCTTTGCGCTATCCTCGTTCGCTGATCTCATTCCGGAGTCGTAAGATGCCCCTTCTCGAAGCCCGCAAGACCTACAAGCCCTTCGAATATCCCTGGGCCTACGATTTCTGGAAGCGCCAGCAGCAGGTGCACTGGATGCCCGAGGAAGTTCCCTTGGGCGAGGACTGCCGCGACTGGGCGCAGAAGATTTCCGAGCATGAGCGCAACCTGCTCACCCAGATCTTCCGCTTCTTCACCCAGGCCGATGTCGAGGTGCAGGATTGCTATCACGAGAAATACGGGCGGGTGTTCAAGCCGACCGAGGTCAAGATGATGCTGGCCGCCTTCTCCAACATGGAGACGATCCACATCGCCGCCTACAGCCACCTGCTCGATACCATCGGCATGCCCGAGACCGAGTATTCGGCCTTCCTCGAATATACCGAGATGGCCGACAAGGCGAACTACATGCACACCTTCGGGGTCGACAGCGACGAGGATATTGCCCGCACCCTCGCGATGTTCGGCGGCTTTACCGAGGGGATGCAGCTCTTCGCCAGCTTCGCCATGCTGATGAACTTCCCGCGCTTCAACAAGATGAAGGGCATGGGCCAGATCGTCTCCTGGTCGGTGCGCGACGAGAGCCTGCACTGCGAGGGCATTACCCGCCTGTTCCACGCCTTCTGCGCCGAGCGCCAGTGCCTGACCAAGAGCGTCAAGGAAGACATCATCGATTGCTGCCAGAAGACCGTGCGGCTGGAAGATGCCTTCATCGACCTGGCGTTCGAGCTGGGCCCGGTCCCGGGGATGAGCCCCAAGGAAATCAAGCGCTACATCCGCTACATCGCCGACTGGCGCCTGAGCCAGCTGGGCCTGCCCGCGATCTACATGATCGAGGACCACCCCCTCCCCTGGCTCGCCCCGCTGCTCAACGGGGTGGAACACGCCAACTTCTTCGAAACCCGCGCGACCGAATATTCCAAGGCCGCGACCAAGGGCAACTGGAACGACGTCTGGTCAAGCTTCGACGCAAGGCGCAAGGCCAAGGGCGAGGTTGCCGGGGCGAATGACGCCGCGGACGAGGGGAGCGAGCCGGATATGTTTGCGGCAGGCGGGGTGAACGCGGCGGAGTGATTGACGAGAACGGATAAAGAACATACTCTTGTCGCTCAAAGGAGCGAATGATGCATTCGATTGAATTTTGCGCAGGTGCTGGAGGCCAAGCTTTAGGGCTTGAGCAGGCCGGGTTTCACCACACTGCGTTGGTTGAAATCGAACCTGACTTCGCCAAGACACTTCGACTCAACCGGCCCCAATGGGATGTGCGAACGGCTGACATGAACCAGTTCGATGGTCGGCCATTCAAAGGTGTCGATATACTCACTGGCGGCCTGCCCTGCCCCCCGTTCTCTGTTGCCGGTCGGCAGTTGGGTGAAAAGGATGAACGCAATCTCTTCCCTGCGGCCATTCGCCTGATCGATGAAATTCGTCCCAAAGCCGTGATGATCGAGAACGTCAGAGGCTTCCTCTCGCCAGTTTTTGAAAATTATCGCCTATTTCTGAAGGCCGAGTTCAAGAAACTTGGCTACACAATCGACTGGCGCCTGATGAACTCATCGGATTTTGGCGTTCCCCAGCTGCGGCCGCGTGTTGTCATTGTCGCCCTGCGCAACGACCTAGTCGAAGCATTCGACTGGCCTGATGTATTGCCGCATAATCCACCGACGGTCGGTGAAACCCTTCGCGATCTGATGGGTGCAAATGGTTGGCTCGGCGTAAAACGTTGGGCTGAATTGGCGAACGACATTGCGCCGACCATTGTTGGTGGATCCAAGAAGCATGGCGGACCAGACTTGGGACCAACCCGTGCGAGGAAGGCTTGGGCGGCATTGGGCGTTGAAGGCAGGTCGATTGCCGAAGAAGCGCCCGAAGCGGATTTTTGTGGTATGCCGCGCCTAACCGTTCGAATGGTTGCCCGCATCCAAGGCTTCCCTGACAACTGGCAGTTCTATGGCCGCAAGACGACGGCTTATCGCCAAGTTGGGAATGCATTTCCGCCGCCAGTGGCGAAGGCGGTTGCTAACAATCTTAAGATTGCACTCGCGGTTCAAAAGGTCTTTTCGGTTCGAGCTGTGGCGTGAACATTCTTAGCGATAGCGGCCATCAGCCACTGCCATCGGGCCACATTGACTATGACGACCTCCATGCACTCGAGTCCGATCTCCTGGCAGCCGTCGGCGGGAAAGAGATTTTCGAAGAGAGATTGAGATCGTTTTTTCGTTCAGCCATTGATGAGGTAATCGACACGGCACGGACCAATCGATTCTTCCTCTCGCAACTTGAAAAAACTGAGAAAACCTATCTCGGAACTAAGTTCGAGAATTTGCTTCGCGACTGGTTGCAGGTGCCCCGTGGCATTATCCTTGACCTAAAGATCGGTGGCAGGGAGGTCGACGTCAAATCTACGACGGGAGGTCGATCCGGCTGGATGATACCCCACGAAGCGCTTGAACAGCTTTGCGTCCTACTCAGAGTAAACGAATCTGCGTCCACATGTGCAGTCGGTCTGGCGCGAGCACGAAAGGCTTATCTGCGGTCGGGAGAGAATCAGGATAAAAAGACCAGTTTTTCTGCCGAGGGAACCGGCAACATCTGGTGGATGGTGCGTGACTTCGCATACACACCGAACTTCTGGAATTCGATTAGTGACGATCTGCGTGATGAGATCATGAAGCCGAAAGGCGGCACAGAAAGACTTGTAAAGCTCTTCGAAAACTGCCTCGAAACTCCCGTTTCTCGCGTACTGATTTCAGGAGTCGCAAAGCAGGACGACTTCATGAAGCGCCTCCGCAAGAATGGTGGAGCAAGAGACAAATTGGCGCGCGCCGGAATTGCAGTGCTCTATTCCGGCTATGATCGCGAGCTTATGCAGGAGCTAGGCCTGAAGGTTGGGCATAGGGAGTTTCAATCTTACCGACCCAAAACGCCTTGCGAAGCTCTGTTGCTCAGGAATGCAGGGAAGATTGATTAGGGAATTACGGTGGAATTACGGTGACAGCTAACCTAGCCCCCCACCCCCCGGCTCAGCCGTACGCCTGATAGAGTTCGCGCAAGGGCTCAAAGGGCGAGAAGGGGCACAGTGGGGCTGGATCGCGAGTTGCCGCCGGGTCGACCCTCAACCAAAATCGCAATTGCGGCCTGAAAGCCTGCGGCGTGGCGACCCTTGCCCGCCGGCGCCTTTCGCACTTCACTTCCACTTGCCATGCAACCGCGCCCCGGGCGCGTCCCCTTCGCGCCTCCGCACCCTCGCGTGAACCCGGTTGCCCTCGCCCCCGGTGCCGCCGCGTGACCGGAATCACGGCGTGCCGGCCCCTGAAGTGACAAACCGGATTCGCGACCGCTTGTGGCGCGCAAACGGGGAGAGGCCCGATGAATGTGACCCTTGCCAACGATGATCCCTTTGGCAACAATTTCCGCGTTACCGACAACAATGCCGGCGGCACGGTGGTTTTCAATGGCTATATCCAGGCCCATGGCGAAGTCAGCATTTCGATCCGGAAGAACGATGCCGGCTATGGGAACATCACCACCTATCAGGATAGCAACCCCGGGATCGGGCGTTCGTTTCTGCACGACGGTGAGCGGATCAGCCTGTGATCGGACATTTGCCGGGAGCGGCCGTCTAACCTGTTGCGGACAACCGCGCCCCCGACGCACCCTCCTCGCGCCTTCGCGCGTGGCACTATCCCGGGAATTCAGCCGCGCGCGGCGGTGCGGCGATCGGTGCCGGAGCGGCGGGCGGCCTTGCGGCGGTCGGGGAAAGGGAGCGGGCTGACCTGCGCCTTGCGGCGGTCTTCGCCGCGGCGGTCGGCGGCGCGCTGGCCTTGTTCGTCGGTCTGCATCGGGCAGGACCTTTCGCTGGGCCGCCCCCGCGCGGGGTTGCGCCGGAACGGACTTTGAGGCGCAATTGTCGCAGCAAAGGGTTGCCGGGGCGTTAAGGCTGTTGTCCCCCGCGCCAACGCCAGCCGGGCATGGCGCCGAACAGCACCTGTCCGCCCAGCCCGAGCAGCCCCGCCGGGCTGGCGACGCCCCGGGCCCAGCCCGCTAGGCTCGCCCCGAACAGTTGCGTGGCAAGGCAGATCTCGCTGGCGATCAGCAGCGCGAAGGCCAGCGCGCCCATCGCCAGCGCCGCGTTGTGGCTGGGCAGCGGACGGCGGCGCAGCAGCGCGCCCGCCGCCAGCCAGCTTGCCCCCAGCATCACCGGCAGCTCCGCTGCAACCGCCCCGGCCACGCCCAGCCGCGGCACCAGCACCAGCAGCCGCACCGCGCCGAGCACGAAGCCCAGCGCAAGGATCGCGGCCCAGTAGAGCAGGGCATTGGGAACGACGCGCACCATGGGAGCCATCATCGCCGTATCGCGCGGCGCGGGCAAGGGTGCAGCGCGGGCAAGGGCGCCGCGTCGGCGCCGTTCAGCTGGCCAGCCGCAGCGCTTCCGGCCCGGCCTCGGCCTGGGGCTGATCGAGCCAGATGCCGCGCGTGTCATAGACCAGGTGGCGGGCGCGTTCGGCCAGCGGCACGGCCTTGAACTGATCGTGATCGACCAGCACGATCAGGATACCGCAGCTTTCCAGCGCGGTATCGATATCGACCAGCCGCGCCCCGGTGCCCTCGAACTCGCGCGGGAGCTCGCTGGCATAGGGTTCGACCAGCGCAATCCGGTTGCCGTATTTGCGCGCCAGGGTAACCGCGACGAGGCGCGCCGGGCTTTCGCGGAAATCGTCGATATTGGCCTTGAAGGCGAGGCCGAGGCAGGCGACCGGAATGCCCGGATGGGCCTCGATCAGCGCCTCGGCGCGGGCGATCACGTGGTGGATCTTGCCATCGTTGACCCCGCGCGCGGTGCGGATCAGCGGGGTTTCCTCGGGCGCGCCGTGGACGATGAACCAGGGATCGACCGCGATGCAGTGCCCGCCCACGCCCGGACCGGGCTGGAGGATGTTGACGCGCGGATGGCGGTTGGCGAGGCGGATCACCTCCCACACGTCGAGCCCCATCTTGTCGGCAACGATGCTCAGCTCGTTGGCGAAGGCGATGTTGACGTCGCGGTAGGCGTTCTCGACCAGCTTGGTCATCTCGGCGCTGCGGCTGTCGGTCACCACGCAGGTGCCGCGCACGAACAGCTTGTAGAAGGCCAGCGCCTTGCGCGCGCAGCGCGGGGTGATCCCGCCGATCGAGCGATCGTTGTTGGTCAGCTCCTCGAGGATCTTGCCGGGCAGCACCCGCTCGGGGCAGTAGGCGATCGAAACGTCGGGCGTTTCGGCGGCGAGGCCCGGGCATTTGAGATCGGGACGGCGCGCGGCAATCAGATCGCGCAGCGCCTCGGTGGTGCCGACCGGCGAGGTCGATTCGAGGATCACCGTGTCGCCCGCCTTGAGCACCCTGGCCACCGCCTCGCCCGCGGCGAGGACATAGGAAATGTCGGGCGCGTGGTCCTTGTCAAAGGGAGTAGGCACCGCGATCACGAAAACGTCCGCCGGGGCCATTTCGATCGAAGCGGAAAGCAGACCGCGCGCGACCACGCCCTGGACCAGGCCATCGAGATCGACTTCCTCGATATGGATTTCGCCGCGGTTGATGGTTTCCACCACCCGCTGCGACACGTCCACCCCGCGCACCCGGCACCCGGCGCGCGCGACGATCGCGGCGGTGGGCAGGCCGATATAACCCAGTCCTACAACGCAGACTTCAGGCTTGGCATCCGATTTCATTGGCAAGCAGCTCCACGATCCGGCGCGCGGACTGCCCGTCCCCGAAGGGATTGTGGGCGCGCGCCATGCTTTCGTAGGCCGCCTTATCGTCGAGGAGGGTGAACAATTCGGTAACGATAACCGAGGTTTCGGTGCCGACCAGCCGGGCGGTTCCGGCCGCCACACCCTCGGGCCGTTCGGTGGTTTCGCGCATCACCAGCACCGGCTTGCCCAGCGCGGGCGCCTCTTCCTGCACCCCGCCGCTGTCGGTCAGCATGATCTCGGCCAGCGAGAGCAGCCGGGCGAAGTGCGGATAGTCGAGCGGCTCGATCAGCGCGACATTGTCCAGCCCGCCCAGCGCCGCTTCCATCACCTTGCGCACGTTGGGATTGAGGTGGACCGGAAAGATCACCGCCACATCGTCACGCGCGGCGATCTGGCGGATCGCCTCGGCGATCGCCTCCATCCCCCCGCCGAAATTCTCGCGGCGGTGGGTGGTGACGCCGATGATCCGCTTGCCGGCAAAGCGCCGCTCGAGTTCGGCCAGGCCTGAGGCGAGTTCGGGAGCCTCTCGGATCCGTTCAGTCACCCATTGCAGCGCGTCGATCACGGTGTTTCCGGTGACGTGAACGCGCGCTTCGGGCACGTTCTCGGCCAGCAGCGCGGCAGCCGAAACTTCGGTCGGGGCGAAGTGCAGGCTGGCGATCGAACCGATGATCTTGCGATTCACCTCTTCGGGCCAGGGGTGATAGATGTTGCCGCTGCGCAGCCCCGCCTCGACGTGATCGACCGGAATCTTGCGGTAATAGGCCGCCAGTGCCCCGGCCATCGCGGTGGCGGTATCGCCCTGGACCATCACCCGGTCGGGCTTTTCCGCGTCCATCACCTTGCCCAGTTCGGTCAGCAGCGCGGCGGTAAGGCCATCGAGCGTCTGGTCGGGGCGCATCAGATCAAGATCGTGATCTGGGACGATCCCCGCGATTTCAAGCACCTGGTCGAGCATCTGGCGGTGCTGCGCCGAAACGCAGACCACCGGCACGAAGCGCGGATCGGCCCTGAGCGCGGCGACCACCGGAAACAGCTTGATCGCCTCGGGGCGGGTGCCGAAGACGACGAGGATCTTGTGCGGACGTGCCATGCGCATTTCCTCTAACGCGCGAGTGTTAACCATGAAATAAGGCACCGGAGATTAGGGACACTTTCATGCGCGTTCTCGTTACCGGTGCGGCCGGATTCATCGGACATGCCCTGTGCCAGTGCCTGCTGGCGCGCGGCGATGTGGTTACCGGGATCGACAGCCTCAACGATTACTACCCCGTCCAGCTCAAGCGCGACCGGCTGGCGACGCTGAGCGCGGCGGGGGGCAACCGCTTCGCCTTCCACCACCTCGATTTCTCCGACATGGCGGCGCTGAACACCGCGCTGGAAGCCACCGGGATCGACCGCATCGTCCACCTCGGCGCCCAGGCAGGGGTGCGCTATTCGCTTGAAAATCCGCAAGCTTACGTCAGCTCCAACCTGGCGGGACATGTCAACTTGCTTGAGCTGGCGCGCCACCGCCAGGTCGAGCACATGGTCTATGCCAGCTCCTCCTCGGTCTATGGCGGCAACGCCAAGCTGCCCTTCGCGGTCGAGGATCGGGTCGATCACCCGGTTTCGCTCTACGCCGCGACCAAGCGCGCCGACGAGCTGATGAGCGAAACCTACGCCCACCTGTTCCGCACCCCGCTGACAGGGCTGCGCTTCTTCACGGTCTATGGCCCCTGGGGGCGGCCCGACATGATGATGTGGAACTTCACCCGCCGGATCCTCGCGGGCGAGCCGATCCCGGTGTTCAATCACGGCGACATGTACCGCGACTTCACCCACATCGACGATATCATCGCCGGGGTGGTGGCCTGCCTCGACCATGCACCCGCCGATGACGGCGCGGAGAAGGCGGGCGGCAGCGTGAAACCCCACGCGCTCTACAACATCGGCAACAACCGCAGCGAGCCGCTGATGAAGGTGATCGGCCTGCTGGAGGAAGCCTGCGGGCGCAAGGCCGCGATGGAGATGCTGCCGATGCAGCCCGGCGACGTCCACAAGACCTATGCCGATATCGAGGCGATCCGGCGCGACCTGGGCTATTCCCCCACCACCTCCATCGAGGAAGGTGTCCCCAGCTTTGTGCGCTGGTACCGGGACTATCACGGGGTCTGACCCTTGCTCCGCCCCGGCGCATCGGCAATCACATCCCCATGCCGATTCTTTCCGACAAGTGGATCCGTAACGAGGCCCGCCACACGGGCATGATCGAACCCTTTGTGGAGCGCCAGCAGCGCGACGGGTGCATTTCCTATGGGCTTTCGTCCTACGGCTATGACGCGCGGGTGGCGGACGAGTTCAAGATCTTCACCAACGTCCATTCGGCGGTGGTCGATCCCAAGAACTTCACCGCCGACAGCTTCGTCGACGTCAAGACCGACGTCTGCGTGATCCCGCCCAACAGCTTTGCCCTGGCCCGCACGGTGGAATATTTCCGCATCCCGCGCGATGTGCTGGTGATCTGCCTGGGCAAGAGCACCTATGCCCGCTGCGGGATCATCGTCAACGTGACGCCGCTGGAACCCGAATGGGAGGGCCACGTGACGCTGGAATTTTCCAACACCACCCCGCTCCCGGCGAAGATCTATGCCAACGAGGGGGCCTGCCAGTTCCTGTTCCTGCAAGGCAACGAACCGTGCGAAACCAGCTATGGCGACCGCAGCGGCAAATACATGGGCCAGCGCGGGGTGACTCTGCCCCGGCTGTGATGCCCATGCCGTAACGTCAGGCAAATTGGGTTCGACATCGCTACTGATATGTGCAGTCTGTGCCGCGATCCGGTGAATCGGACGCGAGGAGAGACTGCATGACCGCCAAGGCCGATCGCCCCTTCGATATCGTTGTCTATGGCGCCACCGGCTATACCGGGCGCCTGGTCGCCGAATATCTTGCCCACCACTACCAGGGCAAGGGCCCCAAATGGGCCATGGCCGGGCGCAGCGCGGACAAGCTGGCCGAAGTGCGCGACCTGATCGGGGCACCGGCGGACACCCCGCTGGTGGTCGCCGATTCCGACGATCCGGCGAGCATGAAGGCGCTGGCCGAAAGCGCCCGGGTGGTCATCACCACGGTCGGCCCCTACCAGCTCTATGGCGAGCCCTTGCTGGCGGCCTGCGTCGCGGCGGGGACCGACTATGCCGACCTGTGCGGCGAGCCGGCCTGGATGCGGCAGATGGCCGACAAGTATCACGAAGCGGCCAAGGCATCGGGCGCGCGGATCAGCTTTTCCTCGGGCTTCGATTCGATCCCCTTCGATCTGGGCGTGTTCATGCTCCAGCAGGAAGCGATCCGGCGTTTTGGCGGGCCCGCCCCGCGTGTGAAGGGCCGGGTGCGGGCGATGCAGGGCACCTTTTCGGGCGGAACCGCCGCCAGCCTGACCGAAACGATGAAGGCCGTGGCGCGCGACCCGTCGCTGATCAAGGTGCTGCAAAGCCCCTTCGGGCTGACCCCCGGCTTCGAGGGACCGTCCCAGCCGCTCGGCCTGGTGCCCGAATACGACGAGGCGCTGGGCAAGTGGGCCGCGCCGTTCATCATGGCGACGATCAACGTCAAGAACGTCCACCGCACCAATTTCCTGCTCGGCCATCCCTATGGCAGCGATTTCCGCTATGACGAGATGATGCTGACCAGCCCCGGCGAGCTGGGCGAGAAGGCCGCCCACGCGATTGGCGAGATGCTCAAGAACCCGTTCGGCGCCAAACCGCCTAAGCCGGGCGAAGGCCCGAGCAAGGAAGAACGCGAAAATGGCTATTACGACGTGCTGTTCGTGGGCGAATGGCCCGATGGCCGCTCGCTGCACTACGGTGTCAAGGGGCGCTACGATCCGGGCTATGGATCGACCAGCCGGATGATCGCCGAAACCGGGATCGCGCTGCTTTCCTGCACCGCCGGTGGCGGCATCTCCACCCCCGGCGCGCTGCTGGGCGAAGCGCTGGTGCAGCGCCTGCGCGACCACGCCGAAATCAGTTTCGCGGCGGAGGATTGAGCGATGGGGGGCAATTTGCGGATCGTGCGCGACTTCATCGCCGCCTGGTCACGGCTCGATCCCGATGAGCTGACCGGCTATTTCGCCGAGGACGGGGTCTATTACAACATGCCGATCGCCCCGGTGCAGGGCCATGCCGCGCTGCGCCCCTTCATCGCCGGTTTCGCCGGGGGCTGGGCCAGCACCGACTGGGAAGTGCTCAATATCGCGGAAGCGGGCAATCTGGTGATCGCCGAACGGATCGATCACACGGTAACCCGGGACGGCAAGCAGGTCGACCTGCCCTGCTGCGGGGTGTTCGAGATGGAAGACGGCAAGATCAAGGTCTGGCGCGACTACTTCGACATGGGCACCTACATGAAGGCCATGGCAGGCTAGATACCCAAGGTGACATCCGCTCCGGAACAAAACGAATGGCAGGTCGGCTGGCGGATCGTCGCGGCCTCGGCCACGGCGAACGCCACCGGCGTTTCGCTGATGTTCTATACCTTTTCGATGTTCCTGATCCCACTGGCCAAGGAACTCCACCTGACCCGCGGCGAAACCGGGATGGTTCAGGCGCTGATCATCACCGCCGCGCTTGGCGCACCGCTGGTGGGCAAGCTGGCCGACATGTTCGGCTTTCGTCCGGTGTTCATCGTCGCGACCACAATCATGGCAGCGATCGAGCTGAGCCAGGCCTGGCTGGTGGACGATCTCTATGGCCTTGGCCTGACCGTGGCGCTGGCCGGCATTGTTGGCGGCGGTGCGAGCACGGTCCTGCTCACCCGTCCGGTCAACGCGCATTTCCGCCGCAATCGCGGGCTGGCGCTGGGGCTGGTCGGCACCGGTGCCTCGATCTCAGCCGCGCTGGTGCCACCGATTCTCGAACGGGTTATCGCGATCGAGGGCTGGCGCTATGGCTTTGCCGCGCTGGCGTTCATTGGCTTCGCCGTCGGCCTGCCGCTCGTTCTTGCGCTGATGCCGCGCAGTGCCAGCGTGGCCCGGCTTGCGCCGCTCGTTCCGATGCCGACGCCAGCCGCTCGCTCGTTCCTTGCGGCTCGCGATTTCTGGCTCCTGGTGGGTGCCAACATCCTGGTGGCCATCACCACCTCGGGCGCGATCAGCCAGCTTTCGCCGATGATCCAGGACGAAGGGCTTTCCTCGCAAACCGCGGCCTGGGGCGTAACGGCTTTTGCGCTGGGCCAGTTTGCCGGCAAGCTGGGCGGCGGCTTTCTGCTCGACAAGCTTGAGCCGCGACTTGTCGCCCTGGTTCTGACCGCGGTGCCGGGTCTGGGCTTCGGCGTGTTCCTGCTCGATCAAGGCGCGGCGATCCCGATTCTGGCTGCGGGGATGCTGCTGGGCGTGATGCAGGGCGCCGATATCGGGATCTTTGCCTACTTCGTCGCCCGCCGGTTCGGGGTGGAGAATTACGGGACGGTGTTCGGCGCGTTGCATGGCTTCGGCTGGCTGGGAAGCGCGATCGGGATTCTGGGCTTTGGCTTGGTCTTCGACCATTTTGGCAGTTATGCCCTTGCCCAGCTGGCCTCGATCGGACTGCTGGCGCTGGGAGCCTTGCTGTTTCTTCCGATCCGGCTTGGCGAAGCTCAGAGCTGAGCGGAAACCAGCCGCGCGACCATACCCGCCCTCTCGCCGGGAACGCCAAGTCCGGCCAGGCCAAGCACCAGCATTTCGCGCAGCCGCTCGGCCGCTTCGGGCCGCGACGGCCGCCGCTCGATGGCATTGAGCATGGCCATGTTGCACAGCCCCAGCCAATAACGCACGCCGCTGGTCCGGGCCTCTTCGCGCGCCAGTCCGGCGGCGACCAGACCTTCGATGTCGGCCCGGATTCCGCGGTTGAGTTCGTGGTGCAGCCCGGTCGACAGCTCAAGCCCGCGCAACATGACGATTGCCCGATCGCGGTGATCGAGCGCGAAACCGACCGCCACGCGCATGCCCCCCGCGAGCCGGATAGCGGGATCGTCGACGCCCGCGTTGGCAAGGCCGACCAGTGTTTCGAGTTCCGCCCTGACCGTCGCTCCGATTGCATGGGCGAAGCCGGGCTTGTCCGAGAAGTGGTTGAAGAAGCTGCCCTTGGCCACCCCGGCCCGGGCCACCACTTCATCGATTGCGATGGCGTCGATCGGGCGTTCGGCGAGCAGCTCGAACCCGGCGGCCAGCATGGCCGCGCGGGTGCGCGCGGCGCGCGGGTTGGACTGAAGCGGCAGGCTGGCCATGGGGCGGGATTACCTTACTTGACTATCTAGTCAAGTACCGTTAGTTGACCAGATAGTCAAGTGCGAATCGCCAGGATTCGCAAGCCGGGAGACACCGCGATGAGCGTCATTTGCATCGAAGACATCGCCCATGTGCGCTATGGCGCGCCCGATCTGGCGGCGATGCGCGCGTTTCTCGAAGACTTCGGCATGGCCTGTTTCGAACAGGACGGGCGCCTTTACGCAAAAGGCAGCGACGGCCGCCCCTTCCTTCACGTCACCGA
The DNA here is from genome assembly GCA_029781465.1 of Pseudomonadota bacterium. Classification (GTDB taxonomy): domain Bacteria; phylum Pseudomonadota; class Alphaproteobacteria; order Sphingomonadales; family Sphingomonadaceae; genus Novosphingobium. Next base: position 4,682 of record JAKOWQ010000183.1, on the reverse strand, counting down.
GCCGGGCGAAGCGCGGTTCCTCGCGATCGGCTTTCGCGCCGAAACACTCGCCGATCTCGAAACGCTCGCCGCGCATGTCGGCGCGCCGGTGGAAGAATTGAACGAACCCGGCGGCGGCAGGATCGTGCGGCTGACCGATCCCGATGGCTACCGGGTCGAAGTGGTTGCGGGCCAGGCGCGGACCGAGGGCAGCCTGCCCTTTGCCGATCTGCCCCGCAACACCGCCGCCGCCCGGCAGCGTCAGCGAACTGCGGTGCGGCTTGACCCAGGCCCCAGCCATGTCCGCCGGATCGGTCATGCGGTGCTCAAGGTGCGGGACTTCAGGGCCTCGGAGAAATGGTACAAGGAGCGCTTCGGATTCCTTACTTCGGACGAAGTCGAAGCGGCCAGGGACATTCCTGTCGGCGCTTTCATGCGCTGCGACCGCGGTGACAAGCCGGCCGACCACCACACCCTGTTTCTCGCCCAGTTGCCGGGAGAACTTGGCATCCTGCATGCCGCGTTCGAAGTCTCCAATATCGACGACCTGATGCTGGGCCACCAGCACCTCAAGGGGCGCAAGCGCAATGCCGCCTGGGGCATTGGCCGTCACATCATGGGCAGCCAGGTGTTCGATTACTGGAAGGATCCGTTCGGCAACGAGCTTGAGCACTGGACCGACGGCGATCTGTTTACCGCCAAGGACCCGCCGCAGAAGATGCCGATAAGCGCGCTTCTTGCCGTGCAATGGGGTTCGCCCCATCCGATGTTTGCCGGCAAGCTGGCTCCGCCGCCCGGGCTGATCGCGTTTTTTGCCGCGCTGATGCTGCGTCTCAAGCGGCTGTTTCGCCGCCAACCTCAAGGAAATCCCGCATGAAGCTCTGCACCTATACCGCCGATGGCAAGACCCGCACCGGCATCGTTGTCGGCGACAGCGTAATCGATACCGGTGTGCCCGGCACGATGATCGACCTGATCCGCCAGTGGGACGCGGTGAAGCCGCAGCTCGAGGCTCGGGCCATCGCTGGCGGCGGGGTGCCGCTTGCCTCGGTCAGGCTCGAAGCCCCGGTCCAGCGCCCGGGCAAGATTTTCGCGATCGGGCTCAACTATGCCGATCACATCGCGGAATCGAAGATGGGCACGCCCGACAAGCAGGTCTGGTTCACCAAGGCCCAGACCAGCGTCAACGGCCCCTACGATCCGATCCTGATCGCGCGCGGCGCCTTCACCAACGATTACGAGGCCGAGCTGGTTGCGGTGATCGGCAGGGGCGGCAAGCACATCGCCGCTGCCGATGCCCCTGCTGCAATATTCGGATACTGCGTGGGTAACGACGTCACCGAACGCCTGGCCCAGCACGCCACGCCGCAGTGGTCGTTCGGCAAGAGCTTCGACACTCACGCCCCGATGGGTCCGTGGATCGTCACCGCCGACGAATTGGGCGATCCGCACGCACTTGGCATCCGCTGCTTCGTCAATGGCGAGAAGCGGCAGGATTCGAACACCCGGCACCTGGTCTTCAATGTCTGGCAACAGATCGAGCATCTTGCGATGGGGATGACGCTGGAGCCCGGCGATTGCCTGTTCACCGGCACCCCGGGCGGGGTCGGGGCGGCGATGGACCCGCGCCAGTTCCTCAAGCCGGGCGATGTGGTGCGCACCGAGATCGATGGGCTGGGCCACATTGAGGGCACGATGACGGCGGAGGCCTGAATCATGCCCGAGCTGTACGATTGCGATGTGCTGATCGCGGGCGGCGGGCCCGCCGGTGTCACCCTTGCGGTGTTGTTGGCACGGCGCGGGGTGACAGTGGTGGTCGCCGAGAAGGAAGCGGATATCTACCCGCTGCCGCGCGCCGCGCATATCGATCACGAAGGAATGCGGGTGTTGCAGGAGGCCGGGGTCGCCGATGCGGTGATGGCAACCAGCCGCCGCGCCAGCCGCTATGATTTCCTCAACGCCAAGGGCGAAGTCCTGCTGCGCTTCGAAGGATCGGACCGGCTTGGCCCGGGCGGCTGGCCGGCGGCCAACATGATCCACCAGCCCAGCGTCGAGGCCGCGCTTCGCCAGGCGCTATCCCGTTACCCCAATGCCAGGCTGCACAGCCGCTGGGAGCTGATGTCTTTTGCCGATGACGGCGAGGGCGTCACGGCGCGCATTTCCACTCCCGAGGGCGAACGGTCTGTGCGGGCGCGCTATCTGATTGGGGCTGACGGCGCCCGCAGCCCGGTGCGCGAGGCCTCAAGGATCGCCTTCGACGATCTCAATTTCGAGGAACCCTGGCTGGTGGTCGATGTGCTGGTTGACGACTACTCCAGGCTGCCGACCGAAAACCTCCAGATCTGCGATCCCGCCCGCCCGACCACCTGCGTGCTGATGGGCGAAGGGCGCCATCGCTGGGAATTCATGATTCTGCCAGGTGAAACGCCGGAGCAGGTCAGCGCTGACGCCTTCGTCGAAAAGCTGCTCGATCCCTGGAACGTCAGGGGCGCGGTGCGGCTGGAGCGCAAGGCGGTCTACACCTTCCGCGCCCGGATCGCGGCCGAGTGGCGCAAGGGGCAGGTGCTGCTGGTGGGCGATGCGGCGCACCAGACCCCGCCCTTCGCCGGGCAGGGAATGTGTTCGGGTCTGCGCGATGTGGCCAATCTCGCCTGGAAGCTTGCGGCGGTAATCCAGGATGGGGCGCCCGGCAGTTTGCTCGATACCTATCAGCCCGAGCGCGAACCCAACCTGCGCGCGACGATCGAGATGGCGATCATGATGGGGCGCACGGTCTGCATCACCGATCCGCAAGCCGCCGCAGCGCGCGATGCGCAGATGCTTGCCGCGCGCGCCGCCGGGCACAGCCCAGATGGAAGCATGGAATATCCGCCGATCACGACCGGTGCGATCCTTGCAGGCAGCACGGCAGCGGGCGCCTATTTCCCGCAACCGATCGGCAAAGACGGACAGCGCCTCGATGAAGTGCTGGGCCCCGGCCACTGGCTGATCGCCCGTGCCGATCTGACGGCGGCGGCGCTGTTGCCGTTTGCCGCACAGCTCGGTGCCTGGCTCGACCAACGCGATGCCGGCGCGGTGCTGGTTCGCCCGGATCGCTATGTGTTCGGGACGGGAACCGCAGACAGCCTGCAAGCTGCCTGGCAAGCCTGGTCAGGCGGCGCTCGAAAGACCGGCCAGTGCGGCTGAACGATCGCGCCCTGCCTATCCCGGGGCCCGGCCCTGGGCGCCTACCGCCCCGGCTCGCAGCGCGAAGGCGGCAATCACCAGATAGGCCAGCATCGGCACCGCGAAGGCAGTCTCCAGGCTGAGCCGATCCGCCGACAGCCCGACCAGCAACGGCAACAACGCGCCGCCCACGATCGCCAGACAAAGCAGTCCCGAGGTCGAGGACTGGCTTGCCCCCGACCGTTCGAGCGTGATGGTGAAGATGGTCGGGAACATGATCGAGTTGAACAGGCCGACCGACAAGGCGGCAAAGCCGGCCACGGCGCCCTCGGCCGATACCACCGTCAGGCACAAGGTGCCCGCGGCCAGCGCGCAGGCACCAAGCAGGCGGGGTGCCGCCATGCGTGTCAGCAGCATGCTCCCGATCAGCCGCCCTGCCAGCGCCCCTCCCCAGTAGAGGTTGGCGAGATAGCGCCCGCCCACTTCGTAGGGCAGCCCCAGGATATGCGGCTGGTGCAGGAAATTGATCATGATCGAGCCGACCGAAACCTCCGCCCCGACATAGAGACCGATCGCCACCGACCCGAAGATGGCCCAGCGCGAGCGGATTGCATCGAGCACCGAGGCTTCGGGCAGTGGGCCAGCCCCGCTTGCCGCGGCGCTGATGCGGCGGCGCTGCGACCAGACGAACAGCGTGACCAGGGCCAGCAGCGAAGCCATGATCAGGAATGCCTGGGTGACCGCGCCCAGCGCTTCGGCGCGCTGCGCCGGATCGGTGATCTGCCCGTGATCGCCCGCGATCACCGCGTCGCCCAGCATGATCCAAGACCCGTAGTGAACCCCCAGAACCACCCCGAGCGAGTTGAAGGTCTGCGCGAAGTTGAGCCGGAAGTGGCTGCTTTCCTGTGGCCCGAGCGCCGCCGCAAGCGGATTGGAGGCCACCTGCAGAATCGTGATTCCACTCGCCAGAACGAACAGCGCGGCAAGGATCGGCGGATAGGAATCGAGCCTGACGCTGACCTGGACCAGCAAGCAGCCGCCAACCATCACCGCCAGCGCAACGATGATGGTGTTGACCGGGCCAAGCCGGTTGCCGAGCGAGGCCGCAGGCAGCGAAACCAGGCCGTAGGCCAGGAAAAACACCAGCTGGGTCAGCAGCGCCTCGGTGTAGTTGAGCTGGAACACAGCGCGCAGCGCCACGATCAGCGGGTCGTTGTTCGAGGCGATAAACCCCCAGGCAAAAAACAGCGTGGTCACGGAAACGAAGGCGCCCGTGATGCCGAGTTGCCTGATCCGGTTCATCCCGGGCCCACCGCGCTGCCCGGCCAGACGAAGGTGGCGACCTCACCCGCGGGAAGAGTCGCACGGAAGATCCGGTCGCCGTCGCGCACCACCACGCTGGCGGGCGTGGCGGCGCGGTTGTGGGCGATCAGCACCCTGGAGCCAGCGGGGTTGACGAACGCGACATTGGCAAGCCTGGATACCTCGTGGCTCGCGATCCTGCGCGCACCGGCGCGCACGAAGCGACTGGCGTGGCC
>JAKOWQ010000182.1 GCA_029781465.1 Pseudomonadota bacterium | reverse complement strand
ATGGTCGACACAGCCGAGGTCTATTCGGCCTGGGTTCCCGGCCACAAGGGCGGCGAAAGCGAGACCGTGATCGGCGCCTGGATGAAGGATCGCGGAGTGCGCAAGGACATGCGCATCGCCACCAAGACCGGCGTGATGGCGCGGCCGGGCGATCTCAAGCCCGAAAAGCTGCGCGAACGGCTCGCCGGATCGCTCGAGCGGCTGCAAACCGACTATGTCGATCTCTACTATGCACACCGCGACGATCCCGAGACCCCGCAGGATGAAGTGGCCGACGGCTTTGCCGCGCTGATGTCCGAGGGCCTGATCCGCGAGGCCGGCGCCTCGAACTTCACCGAGGAACGTCTGCGCGGTGCTCTCGCCGCAGCCAAGGCGCGCGGGGTGAAGGGCTATGGCGTGCTGCAGAACCAATACAATTTGCTCGAGCGTGCGGACTTCGATCCCGATTTCCAGAATTTCTGCGTCGCCAACGATGTCGTCATGCTGCCGTTTTATGGCCTCGCCAGTGGCTATCTGACCGGGAAATACCGCAAACCTGCTGATTTCGACCGCTACCCGCGCGGCGCGAACCTGCGCAAATACGAAAAGAATGGCCCGATCCTGCTGGCAGTGATGGACCGCATCGCCGCCGAATGCGAAGCCACCCTGGCCCAGGTCGCACTCGCCTGGCTGCTCGACCAGCCCGGCATCGCCGCGCCGATCGCCAGCGCCACCACCCCGGACCAGCTCGACGAACTGATCGAGGCGCTCGAAATCGAGCTGATGCCCGATCAGATCGAACGGCTCGACGCGGTCTTCGCCAAGCTCGAGGGATGATACCGCTTGCCCCGTTGCTGATGCTGGCATCGGGGGCGCTCCACGCGGTGGTCAACGCCATTCTCAAATCAGGCGGCGACAAGATGTCGAGCCGGGCGCTGATCGACGGATCGATCGCCCTGTTCGTGCTGCCCTTCGCGCTGTGGACGCCGTTCCCCTGGGCCTCGCTGCCCTGGCTGGCGGGATCGATGCTGGTCCACGTGGTCTACCTGGTCTGCCTGATCAAGGCCTTTGAGACCGCCGATATGAGCGCGGTCTATCCGGTAATGCGTGGCAGCGCCCCGGCCATTGCCGCAGCGGTCGCAGTGCTGTTCCTGGGCGATCCGATCTCGTGGACGGTTGTGGCCGGAATTTCCCTGGTTACCGCGGGCACCCTCGCCGTGGCCTGGTGGAACACGCCCGGCAGCAAGGCGCTCGCCTGGGCGCTGGCGACCGGAGCGATGACCGCACTCTATACGGTGCTCGACGCGCAGGGATCGCGCGCGGCCGGTTCCGCGTTCGATTACATCGTCTGGTTCTTCCTTACCCTTGGCGGGACAATCGGGCTGCTTTTTGCCGTGTGGCGGGGCCCGGTGTTTCTGCTTACCGCGCGCGAACAATGGAAACCGGGATTGATCGCGGGTGCCCTTTCGCTCGCAACCTACGGCCTGGCACTTGCCGCCTATCGACTGGGCGATGTCCCGCGTCTGGCGGCAATCCGTGAAAGCTCGATCCTGTTCGGGGTGGCGATTGCCCTGTTCGTGCTCAAGGAGAGGGTCGGCAAAGCCCGGATGCTCGGCGCCTGCGCGATCGCGGCGGGGACCGCTGTACTGCTGATCCTGCGCTGATCCCGCCTTGCTGAAAGATTACAAAGCGCCCATCATCGGTTCATCGAGGCAGGCTCAAAGCCGCCCGATCAACAACAAGGGAGAGGGGCAATGAAGAAGCAAGCCTCACTTATCGCATTTTCGCTCGTCATGCTGGCAGCCGTCCCGGCCCATGCGGCCTTCACCGGCTATCTCAAGATCGAAGGGCTCGATGGCGAGTCCGCCGAAGTTGCGGTTGATGGCTGGTCGTTCGGCGTCTGCCAGACCGGTTCGTGCACCCGGATCGCCTCACCGCGCGATGCCGCGAGCGGACTTGCCACCGGCAAACGCCAGCACAAGCCGGTTTCTTCCGTAGTCGCCAGCCAGAACACACAGTCTCTGCGCGGCGGACCGCGCGTTGCGGTGGGCGACGTCAATGGCGATGGTTCACCCGATTTCGCTTTTGCCGGAACCCTCGACGAGGTGAGCGATTTCACCCTGACCTTCGACAAGGCCAGCCCCGTCCTGGCGAAGATTTGCGGCGGCAAGCATTTCGACAAGGTCGTGCTGCGCTTTGGCGACGAGAGCTACGAGATTGGTCAGGGTAGCGGCACCTGCACCGCCAGCGGCGATGGTTCGGCGCGCACTGCCGATCAGACTCCGGCGCGGCTCAGCACCAATTTCACTGTCGGCAAACAGACCCAGGGCCAGACGTTCGGCGAAAGAGTCCAGTCCGGCATGGCGCAAGGCGGCGGGTGGACGGTGACCTTCACCGGCGGGCAGATGAAGCACCAGAAGACCGGGCACGTAACCCTGCTGAAGTAGCTCTATCCCAGGTCCATGAACCCTTCGAGGCCGTAAGGCCGGTAAGGGCCGAGGATCAGCTGCTCGAACACGCCGAAGCCCTCGCCGCGCTTGTCGCTGATGACGCGGCAGGGAAGCTGGACGTGGAAATTGTCGAGCTGGCCGGGATTGCACTGCGCCAGCCCGAAATCCTCGCGCTCGACTTCCAGCGCCCCGTGGTACAGCCCGTGGCCCCATTTGGGTGAGGTATAGCCGATTCCGCGCATCTGGAAGCGGCCAACCGGCTCGAAAGTCAGCGTTTCGGGGCCATCGGGCCCTTCGACCGTCAGCGTGCCGCGGTCCGGCCAGCGGGTGCCCGGTTCCAGCGGCGAGGCCATTTCGCCTTCGCTGTCAAACAGGCTAGCGGCATCGGCGCCATCGGGGGCGATTACCGCGCGGGTGTTCCACTTGTTACCCCTGGCGTCGGCGTTGACGTGGAAGAACAGGCTCGAATCCGCGAAGTTAACCGGGGTCCATTGCCAGAAGAAGCCGGGGATCACTCCGGCCCCGTGGGGCTGCTCGTCGCGCGCGCCCACCGGGCGCACGCCCCAGCTGCGATCGCGCGTGCCCGCCGTGCCCGGGGCGCAATCCTGGCGAATTCCGTCGATCTCGATCCACCCGGAATAGTGCCCGTTCTGGGTCAGCCGGGTATAGTCCATGAAGGTGCGCGGGCCGATCCGGTGGATGAAGCGCGGCTCCTCGATCGGAAAGGCGCGCCCGGTAAAGGTGAGCTCGGCCCTGATCCCCTCCCCGTCGACGATCACGCGCAGCTTGTGGAGCGGCTCGATCACCTCGATCCGGATCGGGCCGCAGTGCAGGTCCATCCGCTCCATTCCCAGCTCGCGGCTGGCGTGGACATTGTATTGCACCCCGTCGCGAATCGCGGAAAAGTGGGCGTCGGCCACGTTGAGGTGCGGATAGATGCCGAAAGCCACGGCGAAGAACCCCGAACCGTCCGGGGCATAGCCGTTGAAGAAATACCGATCGTAGAAATTGCGGTCGGTTCCGGCATAGGCCACCGGCTCGGGGGTCTGGTGAAGCGGATAATCGTCGCCCTTGGTCAGTACCATATCTGCTACTCCTTGCCCGTTTCGCGCGGCGGCACCGCGGCTATGGTCCCCTGCGCGGCAGCGCAGAGCCGTTCGTGGCCGTCCGCGATGGCAAAGACGTCGCATCGCACCACCGCCTGGGTGCGTCCCGCCGCCACCACGCTGGCCCGTGCCACCAACGCTTCGCCCACGGCCGGGCGGACATAGTTGATCTTCATTTCGGCGGTGACGATCTGCCCGCTCAGGGTGATCCCGCCGGCAAAGGTCAGGGCATTGTCAGCCAGATAGCTCACCAGCCCGCCATGGGCGAAGCCGTGTTGCTGAAGCAGATCGGGCCGAAGCGCCAGACGAAGCTCGGTCATAGCGGGCGATAGCGCCGTCATCTCGGTGCCAAGCAGGACGCTGAAGGGCTGCGCGGCAAGCACCTTGCGGCCATAGGCCAGGAGCTCGGCAGGTGGCATTTCGGCCTTGGTCATGAAACAAGCTTTCGCAGGCTGCCGTGCTGAAGCGCCAGCGCGCAGCCGCCCCGGGCCATCGACAGGAAATTCTCGTCGCCGCGCGGTGTGCGTTCGACATAGGCGGCGCTGAACACCGCGGTGGAGATACCGTGGATCGCCCCGACCACGTAATCGTCCCACACCTGATCGCGGCTCAGCGGCACTCCGCGCGCGGTCATCTCGGCGCAGTAGAGATTGAGCAGTTCGCCTTCGTGAGCGCGGCGCAGCGCATCGCCGATCCCGGTGCCGAGGAAATAGCCGATATCGGTCAGGCCGTTGCCGACCGCGACGGTCTGCCAGTCGAGCACTGCGATCGGCTCTGTCCCGCCCCTGATGGCGAACAGCATGTTATCGAGCCGGAAATCGCCGTGGATGATGCATCGGGGGCCGCCCTCGCGGCTGAACCAGTGGTCTCGCGCTTCGTTCAGCTCCTCGCATAGCGCCATGAATTCCGGCTCGAGGCTATCTGCATATCGCTCGCGAAAGATCGCCTGGGCGTTGCCGTAGAGTGCCTTGACCTGATCGGCGACGCCCGGTTTGGGCTGGAGCCAGTCCAGTCCGGTCAGCGCGGCAGTGTTCCAGCTGGGCGCATGGATCGCGGCGGCCTGGCGGATTGCGGCGCGGGCATCGGCGGCGGAACAGCTGGCCAGCTGGTTGCCCCCGCGCGCCGGGCCCAGATCCTCGAAGATCAGCACGAAATCGACCCCATCGGGGGCAATCTCCGCCGCGATCACGCCCGGCGTTCTCGCGCCCAGTTGCGGCGCGACCTCGCGGTAGAATCCTACCTCCTTGGCGTAGAGGCCAAAGGCGGCAGCGGTGGCGCGGCTGGTGGCGTCTGCGGCCGGGAATTTCCCCGCGACCGTTGCCGGACCAGCGCCTTCTTGCGCGTAGCTCAGGTGAAAGCGCGCGGAATCTCCAACCTGTCCGGTGCCGATCGGCTCCCAGCGCAGTCCGGTGACTTCGGCACCCAGCTTTTCACCCAGCCATGTGGGCGTAACCGCATCGGGATGCGTCGGAAACGCGCTCATCCGGATCCTCTCATCACTCGTTTAAGCGAACGATTAAACGAGTGATGAGGAACTGGCAACAGGATCAGGACAGGCGGCCGAATGCCCCCGCCCCGGCGTAGCGCGCGGCATCGCCCAGCTCTTCCTCGATGCGGATCAGCTGGTTGTATTTGGCGAGCCGGTCAGAACGGGCGAGGCTGCCAGTCTTGATCTGGCCGCAGTTGGTGGCAACCGCCAGATCGGCGATAGTCGCGTCCTCGGTCTCGCCCGAACGGTGGCTCATCACCGCGGTATAGCCCGCGCGCTGGGCGATGCTCACCGCATCGAGCGTTTCCGACAGCGAGCCGATCTGGTTGACCTTGACCAGCAGCGAATTGGCCAGACCCTTGTCGATCCCCATGGTCAGGCGCTTGGGGTTGGTCACGAACAGATCGTCGCCCACCAGCTGGACCTTGCCGCCGATCTTGTCGGTCACGGCCTTCCAGCCCTCGAAATCGTCCTCGCCCATGCCGTCCTCGATCGAAACGATCGGATAGTCGGCGCACAGCGCGGCAAGGTAATCGGCCATTTCCACCGGGCTCAGCGAAAGCCCTTCGCCGCTGATCTCGTACTTGCCGTTCCGGAAGAATTCGGTCGCGGCGCAATCGAGCGCGAGCTTGATCTCGCTGCCCGCCTTGAAACCTGCCTTGCCGATCGATTCCATGATGAAATCGAGCGCGGCGCGGGTGCTGGAAAGGTTCGGGGCAAAGCCGCCCTCATCGCCCACCGCCGTCGCCAGCCCCTTGTCATGCAGCCCCTTCTTGAGGGTGTGGAACACCTCTGCGCCCCAGCGGACCGCCTCGGCCAGACTGTCGGCGCCGACCGGCATGATCATGAATTCCTGGAAGTCGATCGGATTGTCGGCATGTTCGCCGCCGTTGATGATGTTCATCATCGGCACCGGCAGGACATGCGCGGAAACCCCGCCGATATAGCTGTAGAGCGGCAACCCGCGCGCATTGGCCGCGGCCTTGGCCACCGCCAGGCTGGTGCCCAGGATCGCGTTGGCGCCCAGCCGGCCCTTGTTGTCGGTCCCGTCGAGCGCGATCATGGCAAAGTCGATGTCGCGCTGGTCCTCGGCATCCAGGCCCAGCAGCGCGTCGCTGATCTCGGTATTGACCGCATTCACTGCCTTGAGCACGCCTTTGCCCAGGTAGCGCGCCTTGTCGCCATCGCGCAGCTCGACCGCCTCGTGCGCGCCGGTCGAGGCGCCCGAGGGCACGGCGGCGCGGCCGAAGCTGCCGTCATCGAGCAGAACGTCAACCTCGACCGTGGGGTTGCCACGGCTGTCGAGAATCTCGCGAGCGTGGATGTCGATGATCGCGGTCATGGCAGGTTCAACTCCTTTGCGGCATTTTCCCGGTTCCCTAGGCAGCGCGCGGGCAACAGGCAAGTTGCAAAGCCCTTGCGCTCAAGCGAATACGTTACCACATCCAGAGCATGCCCCGCGCCGGGGCGCAGTGAAAGGGCAAGCCATGGCCAAGACTCCCGCCGCAACCTCCAAGTCCGCTCCCGCCAAGAAGCCCGCCGCGAAGAAGGCTGATCCCGCCAAGGCGGCGGCTCCCGCCACGGGCGAGGCCAAGGCCAAGTTCGCCAAAGCGATCGAGGAAGCGCGCGCCGGGGCCAAGGCACTGACCAGCGAAGCCAGCGCCAAGGCCGGTGCCTACAAGGAACAGCTTGCTGCCAAGAGCGGTGACTGGGTCGAGGAAGCCAAGGATCTGGCCGGTCAGGCCAAGGACCGCGCGGGCGAACTCGCCGTCGAAGGCAAGGCCAAGACCAGCGACGCGATCGCCAGCCTGGGCAAGATCGTGGCCGACAGCGCCCCCTCGATCGACGAGAAGCTGGGCACCCGCTATGGCGACTATGCCCGCACCGCCGCGCGTTCGATGCAGGAAACCGCCGCCAAGATCGAGGCCAAGGATCTGGCCGAACTGGGCGAGGACGCCAAGGATTTCGTGCGCCGCAAGCCTGGCGTGGCAATCGGGATTGCCGCGGCTTTCGGCTTCCTGATCTCGCGTTTGTTCAAGGGCGGATCGTCCGAAGATTGACAAGCGCGCGCGCAGGGGGCTTGTCTGACGCCCGATGGATGATGAACAGCCCCCGCTGATCGCCCCCGAGGGTGAGGACGCGCGCGACCGCTCGTTGGTCGATGACCTGCGCCAGCTTGCCACCGATGGACGCGTGCTGCTTGAGGCCGAACTGGCCTATCAGAAATCGCGCGCGGTGGTGGCCGGTCAGGGGGCGAAAGGGATCGCCGGATGGCTGGCGCTGGCGCTGGCGCTGGTGTTCTTCGCGCTGATGGCACTGGTGCTGGGGCTGATGCTGGTGCTGGCCCCGCTGATCGGAGGGTTTGGTGCCACCCTGGTGACGGTTCTGGGCCTGCTGCTTGCGGCCGGTCTTTCCGCCTGGGCCGCCAAGCGGCGCTGGGATGCCGTGTCGCTGGCCTTCACCGAAGATGAGGCGAAGGAAGGGGCGGCGCCATGAGTGATCCCGCCGATCGCCTGGCCGCCGAACGCGCCCGCCGCAACCAGGCGCGCGGCGCCTTCGATACCAACCTCGCGCAGGTAAAGACCGACCTGGCCGCGCGCGGGATCGGCGGGCGGATCGCAGACCAGGCCGAGGCCGAGGTTCGCGGTGCCGTGAAGGAAGGGCTCGCGGTGGCCCGGGAAAGCAAGGGCATCATTGCCGCCTCGCTGGCGGCGCTGGGCCTGTGGTTCTTCCGGGTGCCGCTGATCGCCCTGGCGCGCCGCCACCTGTTGAAGGCCGCCGATCCAGCCCCGGTTCAGGAAGATTGATTAAGGGGGGGCAGGCAACCCCAAGGAGTTCCTAGACGTGACCCAGACCGACCCGCGCAGCGAACGGATCGAGGAAAAGATCGCCGCCTCGCAGGAGCGCCTGACCCGGGAAAGCGGCGCCCTGCCCCCGGTTCCGCGCCGCGCGCAACTGCCCGACGCCTATCCGCCCGAGGACTATCGCTCGCTCGCCGCCGAATATCCCTGGCTGGTGCTGGCCGCCGGAGCCGGGCTGGGCCTGCTGGCCGGAGCGCTGCTCCCCAGAAAAGCCGGGAGCAAACTGGGCGGCAAGGCGCTGGGTCTGGCTGCAATGGCCGGTGAGCTTGGCCTGTCGCTCGCCACCCAGGCGCGCGACAAGGCGGGTGAGAGCACTGCCGGGCTGCGTGACAGCGCCGGACGCAAGGCAACAGCCTCGCGAAATGCCGCCGCCAGCCTGGCACGCGGCGCCATTCGCGCCGCCTCCAGGGTTCGCACGACGAGGAAATGACCGCAGCACCGGCTTGCGCGCCGCGCAGGACTTGCTAAGGCGCGCGCTTCCAATCCCCGGGAGCAATCATGAGCACGCAGAATCTTCACCTCGTCATCGGCGGACGGGTCAAGGACCCGCAGCACCTCGAGTTCGAGGATCTGTCAAAGGTCGATTTCGTCGGCGTGTTTCCCGACTATGCCAGCGCCGAGGAAGCCTGGCGATCGACCGCCCAACGCACGGTTGACGATGCGGCGATGAAATATGTGGTGGTGCACCTGCACCGCCTGCTCCAGCCGGACATGCTCAAGCGCTGAAACCCGCAGGGCGCGCGGTCGATCAGATGAATTCGATCTTCTCGACCGCGTAAAAACGATCGCCCGAGGGCACCGTCACCTCGATCTCGTCGCCCACATGGCGGCCGATCAGCGCCTTGCCGAGCGGCGAGTTATAGCTGATCCGGCCAACCTTGGCGTCGGCCTCATAGGGGCCGACGATCTGGTAGCGCACCGGCTTGTCGTCATCGTCGAGCAGGGTGACGGTCGCGCCGAAGATGATCCGATCGCCCGAAAGCGTTGCCGGATCAATGATGCTGGCGCGGCTGACCTTGTCTTCGAGATCGGCGATCGACGCCTCGACCTGGCCCTGGCGTTCCTTGGCGGCGTGGTATTCGGCGTTTTCCGAAAGATCGCCGTGTGCGCGCGCTTCCTCGATCGCATCGACGATCCGGGGCCGCTCTTCGCGCAGCGCCTTGAGCTCGGAAATCAGACGCTCATAGCCCTCCGCCAGCATCGGCAGCTTTTCGACACTTGCCATTGCACTCGCCCTCCTGCCGCTCTCCGCTCGCGAGACTAGTCCGCTATCCCGTTCCTCTTTGCGGGAACGGGCCGGCCAGTCGCGATGTGGGGAGAGCGCGATTGTTCAAATACTATAATAATCCTGCAACGAACGCACTTCAAGCCTTCTTTGCCGCAGTGCAGCAATTGCCTGCGCCGCGGCCACCGAAGCCGCCGCCGTGGTGAAATAGGGCACCCGCCCGCTCAGCGCCGAGGCACGGATCGATTGCGAATCCTTCAGGCTCTGCCAACCCTCGGTGGTGTTGAGGATCAGCGCCACATCGCCGTCAATGATCCGGTCGACGATATGCGGGCGCCCTTCTGCCACCTTGTTGACCGGCTCGACCGGCACTCCGGCCTCGGCCAGATAGCGCTGGGTGCCGCCGGTGGCGATGATGGTGAAGCCCAGGTCAGCCAGCTGACGCACGGCCGGCAGGATCACCGGCTTGTCGCTGTCCTTGACCGACACGAACACCACGCCGCCCTCGGGCAGACGCGTTCCCGCGCCCAGCTGGGCCTTGGCGAAGGCCATCGGGAAAGCGTCGTCGATCCCCATCACCTCGCCGGTCGATTTCATTTCCGGCGAAAGCACCGGATCGACGCCGGGGAAGCGGGCGAAGGGGAACACGGCTTCCTTCACCGCCATGTAGGCAAGATCGCGCTTGAACGGCGGGAAGCTGGCCAGCTTCTCGCCCGCCATCACCCGCGCCGCGATCTTGGCGACCGGCTGACCGATCGCCTTGGCGACGAAGGGCACGGTGCGGCTGGCGCGGGGGTTGACCTCGATCAGATAGACTTCGCCGTCTTTCACCGCGAACTGCACGTTCATCAGCCCGCGCACCTTGAGCGCCAGCGCCAGGGCCTCGGCCTGGCGCTCCATCTCGGCAATGATTTCCGCCGGGAGGCTGTAGGGCGGCAGGGTGCAGGCACTATCGCCCGAATGGATCCCGGCCTCTTCGATGTGCTGCATCACCCCCGCGACCACGACCTGATCGCCATCGCACAGCGCATCGACATCGCACTCGATCGCATCGCGCAGGTACTGGTCGATCAGCACCGGGCTGTCCCCCGAAACCTGCACTGCCGTGGCGATGTAGTCGTCAAGCTGGGCCTCGCTGTCGACGATTTCCATCGCCCGCCCGCCCAGCACATAGGAAGGCCGCATCAGCACTGGATAGCCGATCCGGTTGGCCACCGCGACCGCCTCGTCGCGGCTGCGGGCGATGCCGTTGGCGGGCTGTTTGAGGCCCAGTTTCTCGACCAGCGCGGCAAACCGCTCGCGGTCTTCGGCCAGGTCGATCGCATCGGGCGAGGTGCCGAGGATCGGAATCCCCTCGTCCTCGAGCGCCTGGGCCAGCTTGAGCGGGGTCTGCCCGCCGAACTGCACGATCACCCCGACCAGCTCGCCCTTCTGCTGTTCGACCCGCAGGATCTCGAGCACGTCCTCGGCGGTCAATGGCTCGAAATAGAGCCGGTCGGAGGTGTCATAGTCGGTCGAAACCGTTTCCGGGTTGCAGTTGACCATGATCGTCTCGAACCCGGCCTCGTCGAGCGCGAAGCAGGCGTGGCAGCAGCAGTAGTCGAACTCGATCCCCTGCCCGATCCGGTTCGGCCCGCCGCCCAGGATCACGATCTTGCGGCGTTCCGAAGGCCAGGCCTCGTCCTCCGGCGCGCCGAACAGCGGCGCCTCATAGGTCGAATACATATAGGGCGTGATCGCCTCGAACTCGGCGGCGCAGCTGTCGATCCGCTTGAACACCGGGTGCACGCCGAGCTTGCGGCGCAGCGCGCGGACCTCGTCCTCGCTGGTCGCCCCGGCCATCGCCGCCAGCACATCGTGGAGCAGCCCCGCGCCGCGTGCCTGGGTTTCCCCAAGGCCGCCCGCCACGTGCACCCCGCGCACCGCCAGCGTCGCCAGCCGCTTGTCGGAAAAGCCCATCGCCTTCAGCCGCCGCAGCCCCGCCGCATCGTTGGGCAGGCCGTTTTCCATGATCGCCGCTTCCTCGGCGATGATCTCGGCGATGTGGCGCAGGAACCACTTGTCATAATGGGTAACGGCGTGAACCTCGTCGACGCCGAAGCCTTCGCGAAACGCCTGGCCGACCACCAGCAGACGGTCGGGCGTCTGGCGGGAAAGCGCGGCGGTGATCTCGTCCTTGCCGGCCCCTTCGAGCCACAGCACCCGGTTGAACCCATCCAGCCCGGTTTCGAGGCCGCGCAGCGCCTTCTGCATCGATTCCTTGAAGTTGCGCCCGATCGCCATCACCTCGCCCACCGATTTCATCGCGGTGGAGAGCAGCGGCTCGGCGCCCTTGAACTTCTCGAAGGCGAAACGCGGGATCTTGGTGACGACGTAGTCGATGCTCGGCTCGAAGCTCGCCGGGGTCGCGCCGGTGATCTCGTTGGTCAGCTCGTCGAGCGTATAGCCCACCGCCAGCTTGGCGGCGACGCGGGCGATCGGAAAGCCCGTGGCCTTGGAGGCGAGCGCGGAACTGCGCGAGACGCGCGGATTCATCTCGATCACGATCAGCCGCCCGTCCTTGGGGTTGACCGCGAACTGCACGTTCGACCCACCGGTTTCCACCCCGATTTCGCGCAGCACAGCGATGCTGGCGCTGCGCATGATCTGGTATTCCTTGTCGGTCAGCGTCAGCGCGGGGGCGACGGTGATCGAATCGCCGGTGTGGACCCCCATCGGATCGACGTTCTCGATCGAGCAGATGATGATGGCGTTGTCGTGCCGGTCACGCACGACTTCCATCT
>JAKOWQ010000153.1 GCA_029781465.1 Pseudomonadota bacterium | reverse complement strand
GCCCTGCTCGACGAAGAGACGGTCAAACGCTTTCGCACCCGCTACCGCGAGCTGTTCGGTGCCGCCGCCACCTCCGATCCGCTTTACCAGGCGGTCAGCGACGGGCGGCGGCTGGCGGGCATGGAACACTGGCTGCCGCTGCTGGAGGAGCGGCTGGAAACGCTGCTCGATCATCTGGACGTTGCCGATCTGCTGGTGATCGACAGCGCCGCGCTGGGCGCTGCCGACGAGCGCCTGGCCGACATCGCCGACTATTTCGCGGCGCGTTCGGAAACTTCGGGCAAGGCGGCCGGGTCCTACCGCCCGCTTGGCCCCGATGCGCTCTATCTGACCCGCGCCGAGCTGGACGCGGCCCTGCGCGAGCGGCCGATCCACCGTGCCGATATCTTCGCCCAGCCCGAAAGCGCGGCCACGGTCGATTTCGGCTTTTCCGGCAGCCGCGATTTCGCCCCCGAACGCGCGCGCGGCGACAACGTTTACGAAGCCGCCGCGAACTACCTGACCGGACAGGCCCGGCGCGGCCGCAAGACGCTGATCGCGGCCTATTCCACCGGCAGCCGCGCCCGTATCGCCGCGATTCTGGGAGAGGCCGCGCGCCCCGCCCCGGTGCTGGCCGATGGCTGGCAGGAAGCGCTGGGGCTGGCGGCGAAGGGAGCCCCGGTGGCACTGGTCCTGCCGCTCGAGACAGGTTTTGCCAGCGAAGAAATCGAGCTGGTTACCGAACAGGACATCCTGGGCGACCGGCTGGTGCGCCGCAAGAAACGCCGCAAGGGCGCCGATGCCTTTCTGGCCGAGCTGGCCGCGCTCACCCCGGGCGATCTGGTGGTCCACATGGATCACGGGATCGGTCGCTACACCGGGCTGCAATCAATCCCCGTGGGCCAGAGCCCGCACGATTGCGTCGCGCTGGAATATGCCGGGGGCGACAAGCTCTATGTGCCGGTCGAAAACATCGACGTGCTCTCGCGCTATGGTTCGGACGCGGAATTTGTCGCGCTGGACCGGCTGGGCGGCGAAGGCTGGCAGAAACGCAAGGCGCGGCTGAAGGAGCGTATTCGCGAGATCGCGCACGAGCTGCTCAAGACCGCGGCACTGCGCGCGCTGCGCCAGGCCCCGGTGCTGGCTGCGGAACCCTCGGCCTACGACCAGTTCGTCGAACGCTTTCCCTGGGAAGAAACCGACGATCAGGAAGCCGCGATCGAGGATGTGCTGGGCGATCTGGGCGAAGGCAAGCCGATGGACCGGCTGGTCTGCGGCGATGTCGGCTTCGGCAAGACCGAAGTGGCGCTGCGCGCGGCCTTCGTCGCGGCGATGGGCGGCCATCAGGTCGCGGTGGTTGCCCCGACCACGCTGCTCGCGCGCCAGCACTTCACCAATTTCCGCGAACGCTTCGCCGGGTTCCCGCTCAACATGGGGCGCCTCTCACGCCTGGTGGGCGAAAAGGAGGCGCGCGAAACCCGCGCCGCACTGGCCGAGGGCACCTGCGACGTGGTGATCGGCACCCATGCCCTGCTGGCGAAAAGCGTCAGCTTCAAGCAGCTCGGGCTGGTGATCGTCGATGAGGAACAGCGCTTTGGCGTCAATCACAAGGAAGCGCTCAAGCAGCTGCGCAGCAATGTCCACGTGCTGACCCTTACCGCCACGCCGATCCCGCGCACCCTGCAGATGGCGATGAGCGGCCTGCGCGAGTTGTCGACCATCCAGACCGCCCCGGTCGATCGCCTCGCGGTGCGCACTTACGTAATGGAATGGGACGACATGGTGATGCGCGAGGCGCTGCTGCGCGAGCATCAT
>JAKOWQ010000152.1 GCA_029781465.1 Pseudomonadota bacterium | reverse complement strand
CCCCGTCACGCGGGTGTGGCACTGGATCAATGTGATCGCGGTCACAGTCATGCTGATGAGCGGGCTGATGATCTTCAACGCCCATCCCCGGCTCTACTGGGGGCACTATGGTGCCAATGCCAAGGGCCATCCCGATCCCGCCTGGCTCGATCTGTCGCATATCAACAATGGCGTGCCTTTCCCGGGCGCGGTGACGATCCCGTCGACTTACAGCCTGGCCGATGCCCGGCTGTGGCATTTTGCCTTCGCCTGGGTTCTGGTGGCGGGGCTTGCGCTCTATCTGGTCTGGAGCCTGATCGGCGGGCATCTGCGCCGCGATCTCGCCCCCCGCGCCGCCGAGCTTGCGCCCGCGCACCTGTGGCATGACATCACGCAGCACGCGCGGCTGCGCTTCCCGACCGGAGCGGCCGCACTGCACTACAACGTGCTGCAGAAGCTGGCCTATGGCGGCGTGCTTGTGGTGCTTCTGCCGGGGGTGATCCTGACCGGGCTGACCATGTCGCCCGCGCTCGATGCCGGCATGCCCTGGCTGGTTGACCTGTTCGGCGGGCGGCAATCGGCGCGTTCGATCCACTTCCTCTGCGCCGCCGGGCTGGTGGCGTTCTTTGTGGTTCACATCGCGATGGTGGTGCTGGCCGGGCCGATCAACGAAGTGCGCTCGATGCTGACCGGCTGGTATCGCCTGCCGTCCGAACCGGAGGAACAATCATGATCCTGTCGCGCCGCAAGCTGATCGGAATCGGCGCAGCGGGCGCTGGCGGGCTGCTGCTGGGCGGGTGCGACCGGCTCAACGACAGCGAGGGTTTCCGCGATGGCCTCAAGGGCGCGACCGGTCTCAACCAACGGGTCCACCGCCTGCTGGTGGGCGATTCGCTGGCGCGCGAATTTTCCGAGGCGGACATTTCGCCGGTGTTCAAGCCCAACGGCAGCACCGCGGTCGCCGATCCGGCCTATCGCGCGCATCTGGCTCAGGGCTTTGCCAACTGGGCCTTGCGGATCGACGGACTGGTGCGCCAGCCGCTGATGTTGCCGCTCGGTGCGCTGAAAGCCATGCCCCAGCGCAGCCAGATTACCCGCCACGACTGCGTTGAGGGATGGAGCGCGATCGGCAAGTGGCAGGGACCGCAGCTGGGCGCGGTGCTGGCGCTGGCCGGGCTGCTGCCCGAGGCGCGCTATGCGGTGTTCCACTGTGCCGATGTGCTCGAAGGCGCGCCCTATTACGAATCGATCGATCTGGTCGAGGCGTTCCATGCGCAGACCATCCTCGCCTGGCGGATGAACGACGCGCCGCTGAGCGAGCCCCACGGTGCCCCGCTGCGCCTCAGGGTCGAGCGACAACTGGGCTACAAGCAAGCTAAATACCTGATGCGGATCGAGCTTACCGCCAGCCTGGACGGCCTCTACGGCGGCAATGGCGGGCACTGGGAGGACGTGCGCGGCTACCAGTGGTATGCCGGGATTTAGCGCGACGCGAGCATAGCGCACCAGTTCGAGCGGCGCCCGCGCCAGGGCTCGGCCAGGCCTTCTCTGACCAGCTGTGCGCCAAGACTGCGCCCGCCGCGGCGGACCACGCGTAGCGCGCGGCCATAGCGGTCGCTCGCGCGGCCCTCGATTTCCAGCGAAAAGTCTCCGGCATTGAGCAGCGCGATCAGCCGCCGGGTGGCGCGCTGACCCAGATCGTGCTCAGCCGCGCAGGCCGCGCCATGCGTTTCGGGCGCATTGATGTCGGCGATCCGCACCTTCTGCCCGTCGAGCCAGAAGGTATCGCCATCGACCACGCAGGTGATGCGCGGCCCCGGCGGGCAAAGTGCAAAGGCGGCGGCGAGGAGCAGGACGTGCATGCCCGCCAGACAGACCATGCGCGGCGCCCAGGCTATCCGGGAAAGTGCCTGCTAAAGCTCCGATCCGGAGTCTTAGCGCTCTCAGGCCAGGCCGAGGAACAGTCCGGCCAGCGCCGCGCTCATCAGGTTGGAGAGACTTCCCGCCGCCAGTGCCTTGAGGCCAAGCCGGGCGATCACCGGGCGCTGGTTGGGCGCAAGGCTGCCGGTCACCGCCATCTGGATCGCGATCGAGGAGAAGTTGGCAAAGCCGCACAGGGCAAAGGTGACCACCGCGACGGTGCGCGGCGACAGGTCGGTGGCCGCGCCGAGATCGATGAAGGCGACGAACTCGTTGAGCACCACCTTGGTCCCGAACAGGCCGCCCGCGCGCATCGCCTCGGCCCAGTCGGGCGTTCCCAGCAGCCAGAACACGGGCGCGAAGACGTAGCCCAGGATCGCCTGGAACGAGAGATCGGGCAGGCCGAACCAGCCGCCGATCCCGCCCAGGATACCGTTGGCCAGCGCCACCAGCGCGACGAAGGCCAGCACCATGGCCCCCACCGCCACGGCGAGCCGCACCCCGGTCTGCGCGCCCTGCGCGGCGGCCATGATGACATTGGCGGGGCGTTCGTCCTCCAGCCCGTGAACCTCCACCTCGTCGTGTTCGGGCGGTACTTCGCCCCTGGGGTCGGGCATGATGATCTTGGCCATCAGGATCCCGCCGGGTGCCGACATGAAGGCGGCCGCCACCAGATAGTCGATGCGGATTCCCATGCTGGCATAGGCTGCCAGAATCGTCCCCGCCACGCCGGCCATGCCCACGCTCATCAGACAGAACAGCTGCGAAGGGGTCAGCGCCTCAAGGTAGGGGCGCACCACCAGCGGGCTTTCCGACTGGCCGACGAAGATATTGGAGGCGGCGGACAGGCTTTCCACCTTGGTGATCCCGGTGATCTTCTCCAGCGCGCCGCCGATCCATTTGATCACCTGCTGCATGATGCCAAGGTAATAGAGGATCGAGATCAGCGCAGCGAAGAACACGATCACCGGCAGCGCCTGGATCGCGAAGTTCTGCCCCAGCTTGTCCGATGCGAGATCGCCGAACAGGAAGGTCGTGCCCTTGCCGGCATAACCCAGCAGTGCCGAGACCCCGTCGGAAATCCCTTTGAGCGCCTGATTGCCCCAGGGCGTGTAGAGCACCAGGGCGGCGAACCCGGCCTGCAGGGCAAAGGCGGCGCCCACCACCCGCAGGCGGATCGCCTTGCGGTCGGAGGAAAGCGCGAAAGCGATGAGCAGGATCAGCGCCATGCCGATCAGGCTGTTGATGACATGCATGGTGCCGGTTCCCCGAAAATGTTTCGCGCCGAGAGGTAACGCCTTCGTCTGCACAGTCAAATTTGTGTCACCACTTCCCCACCGCCGATCTCGCGGCTAAGCCTGCGCCATGCAAGACCAGACCCCCGCGATCCCGCGTTCGCTCTTCGTCTATTCGCTGCTCTATGGCGGGCTTTGCGTGCTTGCCGGGGTGATGGGGACCAAGCTGGCCTCGCTGGGGCACTGGCCGGTGCTGGGCGATCTGGCGGTGGAAAGCGGGATCTTCGCCTTCCTGTTCCTGGTGATCATTTCCAGCGCGGTGGCCGAACTGTTCGGGCAGGGCATGGCCAACCGGCTGGTGCGCTTTGGCTTCGTGCCGCTGATCGTTTCGATGGTGATGCTTTCGATCGTGATCCACGCAGTGCCCCCGGCCTCGTTCTGGACCGATCAGGATGCCTTCGCGCGGCTTCTCGGCCAGGGCGTGCGAATGCAGTTCGCCGGGCTGATTTCCTATGGCACCTCGCAGACGCTCAACGTCTATCTGTTCGGCCGGATCGCGGGCGGACAGGGCAAGGCGCTGGTGCTGCGCGCCTGGATCGCCAGCCTGCTTTCGCAGATCGTCGATACGGTGCTGTTCATCACCATCAGCTTCTATGGCCAAGACATGCCGCTGGGCCAGATCATGGAAGGCCAGATCATTTCCAAGCTGGTGCTCTCGACCATCATGGTCCCGCCGCTGATCGTGGTCTTTGTCAAACTGGGCCGCTGGCTCGATGCCAGGGACGCCTAAAAAGGCTTCAATTCGCGGCCAAGGGGAGTAAAGGCGCGGGCCATGACCGATCCTCACGATCCCGCGCAGAACAAGGCGATGCTGGCCAAGGCCGAGACGCTGGTCGAGGCGCTGCCCTATCTCCAGCGCTATGCCGGGCAGACCTTTGTGGTCAAATACGGCGGCCACGCGATGGGCGATCCCGATCTGGCGCACGATTTCGCCGAGGACGTGGTGCTGCTCAAAGCGGTCGGGATCAACCCGGTGGTGGTCCACGGCGGCGGGCCGCAGATCGGCGCGATGCTGGGGAAACTGGGGGTGGAAAGCCGCTTCGTCGATGGCCTGCGCGTGACCGACAAGGCCACCGCCGAAGTCGCCGAAATGGTTCTTTCCGGCGCGATCAACAAGGAAATCGTCCGCTGGATCGCCGGGGCCGGAGGCAAGGCGATCGGCATTTCGGGCAAGGACGGCGGTCTGGTGACCGCGCGCAAGGTCGAACGCACCACCCGCGATCCGGGCAGCAATATCGAACAGGCGGTCGATCTGGGCTTCGTGGGCGAGCCGCAGGCGGTCGACACCAAGGTGATCAAGACCATCTCCGATGCCGGGATGATCCCGGTGATCGCGCCGATTGCGGTGGGCGAGGATGGCGAGACCTACAACATCAACGCCGATACCATGGCAGGCGCAATCGCCGCCGCGCTGGGCGCGGCGCGGCTGTTCCTGCTGACCGATGTCGCCGGGGTGCTCGACAAGGGCGGAAACCTGCTGACCGACCTCAAGCCCCGCGACATCGCCGCCTTGCAGGCCGATGGCACGATCAGCGGAGGCATGATCCCCAAGCTCGAAACCTGCATCCATGCGGTTGAGGCCGGGTGCGAGGCGGCGGTGGTGCTCGATGGGCGGGTGCCCCACGCCATGCTGCTGGAAATTTTCACCTCGCGCGGTGCGGGCACCCTGATCCGGGCATGATCCGGCGGGTCTTTCTCGCTGTTCCGCTGCTGCTGGCGGGATGCGGGCAGAGCGGCGAAGAATCGGCCCCGCCCACGGTCACTCCGGCTCTGACACCCGCCGCACGGCCCTCTGCTGCGGCAGTGCCTGAGCCGCTCGATTCGCGCGATCCGCGCAAGGTTCTGGCGGCCTGGGCCCAGGCTGTGTCGCTTGGGCAATGGGACGCGGCCTATCTCTATTGGGGCGAACGCGGCGGGGCGAGCGGGATGAACCTCGCCCAGTTCCGTGCGCGCTGGGGCAAGCTTGGCACGCCCGAGCTCGAGCTGCGCGAAGGCCAGGCCGAGGGCGCGGCCGGCTCTCTCTATTACACCGCCCCGGTGACGATCATTTCCGGGCCGCGCCGGATCGAGGGCGAGGTGGTGCTCAAACGGGTCAACGACGTGCCCGGCGCCAGCGCCGAGCAGCTGCGCTGGCATATCGAAAGCACCAGCTTCGATTTCTAGGGATTGCTCACGCGGTTAGCCGAACGGCGGTTGCGAGGCGGCAAGGGCGTGGCTATCAGCGGCGCTTCACGCCAACCGCAACAAGGAATTGACCTGTGGCGCTCTACACTCTGGTGGACATTGTCGGTTACCTGATCTCGATCATCGTCATGCTGGTGATCGTGCAGTTCGTGCTGGCGCTGCTGTTGCAGTTCAATGTTATCAACCCGCGCAACAACTTCGTCGCCGCCTGCTGGCAGGCGATCAACGCGCTGCTCGATCCGCTGCTCACGCCGGTGCGCCGGATCATGCCCGATACCGGCGCGATCGATTTCTCGCCGATGGTGCTGATCATCGGCCTGACGATCGTTCAGAAGATCCTGTACGGAATGGCCCTGGCGAGCATGCAATGAGCGCGGCGATTATCGACGGAAAGGCTTTTGCAGCGGGTCTGCGGGCCCGGGTGGCCGACTATGCCGCCACTTTCGAGCAGGCTGCCGGGCGCAAGGCGGGCCTCGCCGTGGTGCTGGTGGGTGAGGATCCGGCGAGCAAGGTCTATGTCGCCTCCAAGGGACGGGCAACGCTCGAATGCGGCATGGCCAGCTTTGAACACAAGCTGCCCGCCGATACCGCGCAAATTGCGCTGATCGCGCTGATCGACCGGCTCAACGCCGATCCGCTGGTTGACGGAATCCTGGTCCAGCTGCCACTGCCCGGTCATCTCGATGAACAGGCCGTGGTTGCGCGGATCAATCCCGACAAGGATGTTGACGGGCTGACCCCGATCAGCACCGGGCGGCTCGCGCTCGGCCAGCCGGGGCTGGTGCCGTGTACGCCGCTGGGCAGCCTGATGCTGCTCAAGGACCGGCTGGGGAGCCTTTCGGGGCTCGATGCGGTGGTGATCGGTCGTTCGATCCTGGTCGGCAAGCCGATGGCGCAATTGCTGCTGGCCGAGAACTGCACTGTCACCATTGCACACAGCCGTACTCGCGACCTGCCCGCTGTGGTGCGCCGCGCCGATATCGTGGTGGCGGCGGTAGGCCGACCGGAAATGATCAAGGGCAGCTGGCTCAAACCCGGCTGCACGGTGATCGATGTCGGGATCAACCGCTTGCCCCCCGAAGATGGCCAGGCCAAGGGGCGGCTTGTGGGCGACGTCGATTTTGCCGAAGCGGCCCAGGTCGCAGCGGCGGTTACCCCGGTGCCCGGCGGAGTAGGGCCGATGACCATCGCGGTTCTGCTGCGCAACACGCTGGTTGCGGCGCATCGCAATGCAGGGGTGGCGCTTGCCGCGGGGGCGCTGTAAACCGGCGCCCATGAAGCGCCTTGCAACCATGCTCGCCCTTGTTGCCCTTGCCGGACCCGCGTTTGCGCGCGAGCGCGCGCCGCAAGGCAGCTATGCCAATCCCAGCGCGGTGATCGCCGCCGAGATCGCCTTTGCCCAGCTGGCCCAGGACAAGGGGCAGTGGACCGCCTTTCGCGCCACTGCCACCAAGGATGCGGTGATGTTCGCGCCGCAGATGGTCTATGCGCAGGAATTTCTTGGCGGCAAGGCCGATCCGGCCAAATCGGTCTCCTGGCAGCCGCATCAGGTCTGGTCGAGCTGCGATGGCTCGATCGCGGTCACCCGCGGAGCCTGGCAGCGCGGCGAATTGACCGGGTTCTTCACCACCGTCTGGCAGCGCCAGAAGGACGGCGCCTACAAGTGGATCATGGATCAGGGCGATGAGCTGCCGATGGCGCTCGATCCGCCCGAAATGATCGTCGCCAAGGTCGCCGATTGCCCCAAGGGGCCGCGCGGCAAACCCGGCAAGCTGCCCAAACTGCCCAAGAAGCTTCCCCCGCTCGATAGCGGACACGCGGCCGGTCAGTCGCTCGACGGGACGCTGAACTGGGAAGTCACTGTCCAGCCAGACGGTGCGCGCAATTTCTCGGTCTCGATGGTCACTGCTGGAGCGATGACCCCGGTTCAGGTGGTCGAATTCGCCGCGCCGCCGGCCAGATAGGCAGTTTCCGCCGGTGCTCGATCTGTTTCTTTCGGCTTTCGTCACCCTGTTCGTGGTGATCGACCCGCCCGGCTGTGCCCCGATCTATGCGGGGTTGGTCAAGGGTGCGAGTGCGCGCCATGCCACCGCGATGGCCCTGCGCGCCTGCGTTATCGCCACAGCGATCCTCGTAACCTTTGCGCTGTTTGGCGAAAACTTGCTGGGCGCGCTGCATATCGAGCTCAACTCGTTCCGCCTGGCCGGCGGGATCATGCTGTTCGTGATCGCGCTCGACATGGTGTTCGAAAAGCGCACCCAGCGCCGCGAGGAGCGCGCGGAAAAGGTCCGCGACGAGCACGTTGAGGACGTGTCGGTCTTTCCCATGGCCATGCCGATGATCGCCGGACCGGGATCGATCGCCACGATGATGCTGCTCACCGCGCGCGCCCACGGCACCGAACAGACGCTGATGATCCTCGCCGCGCTTGGCGCCGTGATGGTGCTGACCTTCGCCGCGCTCGCCGCCGCAGGGCCGCTGATGCGGCTGATGGGCACCCGGGTCGAGGCGGTGATTACCCGCCTTCTGGGGGTGCTGCTCGCCGCGCTGGCCGCGCAGTATGTGATCGACGGGGTGAAGGCCGTGCTTACTGCAGTGTAACCCGGTCCTCGTCGCTGTCGCGGCGGCCAAAGAACTGCATCAGCTGGACCAGCAATTCGCAGCGTTCGTTGATCGAACCGGCCTCGAGCAGAGCCTGCTTGGCGGCGATGTCGAACGGCACGATCTGGCTGGTGCCATCGATCAGCGCCTGGTCGTCAAGCCGGGTCACCGCCTCCCAATCGACATTGTAGCCTTGCGAATCCGCAAACCGCTTCGCCTCGCGCTCGAACCCGGCGCGCTCGACCGGGGAGAGAGCGGGGTAACTCTCCTCGCTCAGCAATTCGGCCTCGATCTGGCGGAACGGCGTTGCCGCGTCGAGCTCACTCATCAGGCGGAAGCGCGCTTCACCCTCCAGGATCAGGTTGAAACGCCCGTCGTCGAGCGCCTCGATCTCGCCGATCTTGCCCAGGCAGCCCACGCTGAACAGCGGCGCGCCTTCCTCGGCGCGCTGCGGTTGGATCATCCCGATCCGCCGGTCGCGGGCCAGCGCATCCTTGACCAGCGAGCGGTAGCGCGGCTCGAAGATGTGCAGCGGCAGCTGCATCCCCGGAAACAGGATCGCGCCGGGCAGCGGAAAGATCGAGATTCGCATCGCGCCGGATCGGATTTAGCCGAACAGCAGCAACGAAAGCCGCCGGCGCTGCGCGGCGACCCACGGATCCTCCAGCCCCACCGCCTCGAAGATCTGGAGCAAGCGGGCCTTGGCGGCGCCCTCGTTCCACTCGCGGTCGGCGCCGATCATGGCCAGCAGTGCATCGGCGGCGGCATCGCGTTCACCGGCGGCAAAGGCGGCCTCGGCATAGGCCAGGCGCGCTGCCATATCGGCGGGATCGGCTTGGGCAGCGGCCCTCAGCGCGGCCAGTTCGCCCGCTTCGGGTCGGTTCCTGGCAAGTTCGAGCGCGGCGCGGGCACGGGCCACCTCCGCATCGGCGGCGAGCTCGGGGGAGAGCGCGGCCAGCGCCGCCTCGGCCTGCTCAATTTCGCCGGCAGCCACCAAGGCGCGGATCAGCCCGGCCTGCACCGCGGGATGATCGGGCGCAATTTCGGCGATCTGCGCAAAGATACCGGCTGCGCGCGGGCCATCGCCCTCGGCCAGCACCTGCTCGCCCATTGCCAGCAACGGTGCGATATCTTCCTGCGGCGGACCTCCTGGCTTGACCGGCAGCTTGGCCAGCAACTGGTCGAGCATGGCGGTCAGCTGCGATTCGCTGCGCGCATTGGTCAGATCGGCGATCGGCTGGCCCTGGAAGATCGCATAGACCGTGGGGATCGAGCGCACCTGGAACTGCGCGGCGATGAACTGTTCTTCATCGACATTGACCTTGGCCAGCACCACGCCCTGGTCGGCATAGTCCGCCGCGACTTTTTCGAGCAGCGGGGCAAGCGCCTTGCACGGCCCGCACCATTCGGCCCAGAAGTCGAGGATGACCAGGCTGGTCATCGACGGTTCGACCACATTTTTGCGGAACCGGTCGACCGCCTTTTGCTCGTCGAGATTGAGGCCCATGCTTGCCAAGGGAAAACTCCGTGCGCTTCTGTCTGGTCTGGAGCGCCAATGTGGGCCTTTGTGCCGGTTTGTGAAGGCTTAAAGTAAGTCTGCGTGGCAATGCCAATTTTCCCCTTGGCAAGCTGCCGGGGCGATGCTAACCGCGCGCCTCACCCCGGCCCGCCAGCCTCAGGCAGCGGGCCGCGAACGTTCGAGCGGGCGTAGCTCAGGGGTAGAGCACAACCTTGCCAAGGTCGGGGTCGAGGGTTCGAATCCCTTCGCCCGCTCCAATTTTCCAAAGGAAAATCAAGCACTTGAAGACGGCCCTTCGGGGCCGTTTTTGCTTAGAGCGGCCCCTGTCGGTTGTGATCTAGGTGCAATCTAGGCAGCAGGACGAAAGTCGCCGGATGCCGTAGCGCGCAGACGGCGGTCTGCTGACAAGCGAACCAACCGTCGCCGACATATGCGAATGCTTCTCATTAGCGTTCGGAGACTCATCGGATTATACTCCTGTCAGCGGCTGACGATCCGAGTCGGTTGCGCAGTCCGGGTGCGACACAATTCCAGCGTGTCTAGGGCATACCGTTGAAACGGTCGCGCATCGGCCGAACATCAGTCTCCCGGTGACGCCAGGCTGGGCGGGGCCGGAAGCGCTAGGAGGAGTTCCGATCGCTGGCAGCGGGTATCGAACTGAGACATCTACGCTATGCGGTCGCCGCTGCTCATTTCAGGAGCTTCAGACGCGCGGCTGAGGAACTTGGTGTCAAGCAGTCGACACTGAGCCGCTGCATTCGGCAGATGGAAGACCGTCTGGGCGTCAAAGTGTTCGAGCGAACCAGCGGCGGTGTGCGCCTGACGACCGCCGGCGCCGAAGTGCTGCGGACCTCCCGCCACCTTGTCGAAACCGTCGACCATATGGCGGCGACCGCCAAAGACATGGGCAAGGGCGAATCCGGCCAGCTCACAATCGGGTTCTACACGTCGCTCTCGGCCGGCAATCTGCGTGCCAGCCTGATGGAGTACGCGGCCCGCTTCCCGAAGGTGGACATTCAGACGATCGAGGGAACGCGGCGGAGCCTGTTCGCCGGCCTGGAGCGCGGCGCGCTCGACGTCGCCATCGTCACCGGAGAGCCGACCGCACGCAATGTGAAGGCCATGCCGCTGTGGAGCGAGCGCGTCATGGTCGCGCTGCCAGAAGGCCACCGGCTAGCGAGCAACAACATCGTCTACTGGACGGATCTCAAGGACGAGACCTTCCTCCTCAGCCAGCGCGATCCGGGACCGGAGATCCAGGACATCCTTCTGGCGAAACTCGCCGCGCCCGGCGAGCGTCCTAAGGTCATCAGCCATGACATCAGCCGTGAGAACATCAAGAGCCTGGTCGGCGCGGGATTCGGCGTCAGCCTGATGTGCGAGGCATGCATTGGCGCCAGCTATGTGGGCGTCGTCTATCGCGAGGCGCGCGACGGTAACGGCCCGAGCCGGATCAGCTACGCCGCCTACTGGCAAGGCGACAACGACAATCCGGCGCTGGCGCATTTCCTCAAGCTGCTCGAAGAACGCTATCCCTTGCTGTCCAATGGCGACTGAGGTTTTCGCCGCGCCTTCGCGAACGCGCGATCGGTCGCCGCGAAGCGTTCCACCATCGGTGCGATCAGCTTGGCCGGCCCACCAACAGGCTGGCCCGTCTCCCGGCCCAGGACCTCGGCATAGACGACGATGTCGCGATGCTCCGCGGCGGGAAGCTCGATGGGCTCAGGCCAGGGCCACGAGCTCGCGGAAGTCCGTTTCTCGGATGATGCGGATGGGGAAGCCCTTGCTGGCCAGCTCCTCCGCCTTGCGATGTTTGGAACTCTTCTCGTGTCCAGCGAGGCGTTGCACGTCGGTGTCGCCCACCACCAACAGCGTCGTCTTCTTCGTGACGCCGGAATCAACCTCGCACCCTACCGATGCAGCTAGATCGGCGGCTTCACGACGCGGAATCGCCAGCGCCCCGGTGAACACGATCACTTCCCCAAACAGCGGACCGTCCGGGTTGCCGTCGCGCCGGATAGCAGCACCAGCGCTACTGGAGGACGGATCAATGGGCTGCCGAACCCGGGATAGCCAGCCGTCGAGGTCGAGGCCGGTCTTCTGCATCGCAGTCAGAAGGATGTGTCCGGCCGCCCTTGCATCCTCCAGGGCATGGTGGTGCTGGAACTCGTATCCGATCAGCCTGCAAACGTCCGCGAGACCGTAGCCGCTGCTGGCGCACTCCGCCCAGGTGCGACGGGCAACACGGGCTGAGTCGAGCCATGTGCAGGTTGGCTCTGCAACAGCCCATCGGTTTGACGCTTGGTGCGTGGCGACCCGGTCGAAGTGGGTATGGGTGACGGCAACGGCGTCCCGAAGCATGTCGTGAAGTGTCCGCGACGCTTCCGCATAGGTCGGCGCGCCCCTCACCATGTCCACGTCGATGCCATGGATAGAGACATTGATGCCGTCGAAGTAATCTTGCGGATCGACCAGCGAGTACCATTCGCCGACAATCTTGCCACGCTCGAATTTCACGGCTCCGATAGAGCAGATTGACGCCATATCTGCATTGGCGGTTTCCACGTCTATTGCTACGAAGTTCATTGGCACGTCCCCCTCGCTATTCTCCGCCTGTGACTTGAGAAATATACACATGCTGGACCGGCCTCAAGGATAAGACCTTCCTTCTCAGTCGTATCAGCCTGATGTGCGAGGCGCGCGGCAGCAGCGGTCCGAGCTGAATCAGCTACGGCTTGCAGGCAAGGGCGACACGACAATTCCGGCGCTGGCGCACTTCCTCAAGCTGCTCGAGGAGCGCTATCCCTTGCTGGACAATGGCGACTGAGGGTTCCGCCGCGCCTTCGCGAATGCACGATCGGTTGCCATGAAGCGTTCCACCATCGGGGCGATCAGCTTGGCCGGCTCGCCCACAGGCTGGCCCGTCTCCCGGCCCAGGACCTCGGCGTAGGCGATGAGGTCGCGATGCACCGCGGCGGGAAGCTCGATGGTGAGTTTGACGGGTCGGTCGTCGGCGATGGGGCCGAGTTTCAGTTTCGCCATGGATCATCCGCCATAGGGTTCGAGGACAAGGTCGCGCGTAACGACCACGCGGACCGGAAAGCCGGGCCGGATGGTGAGCGTCGGCGCCACATTGAGCTGGCGCCGAACGATCTGCTGGCCGGCATCGTTGATCGTGTCCTGCGCGCCGCCGCGAATGGCGCTGATCAGGCGATCATTGTCGTCGGCGGCCAGTTCTGCACCGATGCCGAGCAGGGT